>JAGHRU010000162.1 GCA_018066225.1 Candidatus Equimonas enterica | reverse complement strand
AAGGATTGACCATAATGCGCCGCTGACCGTGGAGTTGCTCGGCATAGCAGCCGCCGAGAGAAGTGCCAACGACCAAGTCAGGACACTCTGCGGCTACAAAGTCGCGAATGAAAGCCACAGCGGCTGTGGGCGACACGGGCAAGTCGGGACTGCTGACACGGAAGCCGTCGGCATACAACTGCTGTCGCAGGTGGTGGGCAGTGCCCGTAGAGCCTGCACTGCCGAGGCCATGAAGATAAAGTATGTGGTACATAGGTGCAAAAGTACAAGGAAAACCTCACATAACCAACCCCTCACCCTCCTTTTCGCTCCACGCGGGCAAAAAATCGGCGACTGCCCTTGCCCGTAAGCGAAAAAAAGCGTAACTTTGCCTTGAATTGCACACGTCATGCACCCTGTGCCGCACACACCGTGACGACTGTGCAACGCAAGTCCAAACACTCGCCAAGAATATGTCTATCGCCAAAACCCGCCAAAAGTTAGTCGATGTGGCCCGCGAGCTCTTCGCCCTCAAAGGCCTGGAAGAGACGACGATGAACGACATAGCCTTGCTCTCGGGCAAAGGTCGTCGCACGCTCTACACCTACTTTCGCAACAAGGACGAAATCTACTCCGCCGTCATCGCCTCCGAGCTCGAACGTCTCTCGGAGAAAATGGACGAAGTCGCCCAAACGACGGTTGCTCCCGACCGCAAGATTATCATGCTCATCTACACGCACCTCAACCTCATCAAGGAGACAGTGGCGCGCAACGGCAGCCTTCGTGCCAAGTTCTTCCACGACATCAACAACGTGGAGCGCGTGCGCAAGGCTTTCGACATAGAGGAGCGTCACATCCTGCGCCGCGTCCTCCAAGAGGGTATTGCGCAGGGCAAATTTCAGGTCGATAATGTCAATCTGCTTGCCGACCTGCTCCACTATGCCGTCAAAGGCATCGAAATCGCCTATATGTACGACCGCCTTGGCGAGGGGTTGAGCGAGGCCGACTCCATCCCTGTGGTGGAGCGTCTGGTGCAGCGCATACTGGGCATACAGGTCGAGGAGAAATTAGAATTTCACCAATAAGTAGGTGGTCAAAATTAGTTTGATAATAGGTGTGCGTTATTTGGATGCAGGTTTGGCTTTTGCTTGAAGGAGCGTAGCGGGCTACGTGACTGAAAGTAAGAGACAAAGATGCACCAAAGAGCGTACAGATATTACTCAACCACCTACAAAGACAATACTAAAATAAATTTGATTACCTACTTAACACACGATTATCACATGGGACTCTTAACAGGAAAAGTGGCACTCATCACGGGTGCTGCGCGTGGCATTGGCAAGGCCATTGCGCTCCGATTTGCCGCCGAGGGCGCCAACATTGCCTTTACCGACCTTGTCATCGATGAGGGCGCGGAGGCTACGCGCCAAGAAATAGAGCGTCAAGGTGTCACCTGTCGCGCCTACGCCTCCAACGCCGCTGACTTCGCGGCTACCGAAGACGTAGTAAAGGCCGTTCACGCCGACTTCGGCGCGATCGACATCCTCGTCAATAACGCCGGCATCACCAAGGACGGCCTTATGCTCCGTATGAGCGAAGCCCAATGGGATGCCGTCATCGCCGTCAATCTCAAATCGGCTTTCAACTTCATCCACGCCGTTTGCCCCATTATGATGCGCCAGCGTCAAGGCAGCATCATCAATATGGCGAGCGTCGTAGGCGTGCACGGCAATGCAGGGCAAGCCAACTACGCGGCCTCCAAGGCAGGCCTTATCGCCCTGGCCAAGAGCATAGCGCAGGAGATGGGTAGCCGCGGCATCCGTGCCAACGCCATTGCTCCGGGCTTCATCGAGACCGCCATGACAGCAGCACTACCCGAAGAGACCCGCAAGGAGTGGGTGAAGCGCATACCGCTACGCCGCGGTGGCACGGTGGAAGACATCGCTGCCGTCGCCACCTTCCTCGCCTCCGACCTCTCGGCCTATGTGTCGGGCCAGGTCATACAGGTCGATGGTGGCATGAACATGTAGGCACGATGCCCCAACTATGCAGGTACTCTACGAAGACAACCATATCATCATCGTCGCCAAAGCATCGGGCGAAATCGTACAGGGCGATAAGACTGGCGACACGCCGCTGTCGGAGACGGTGAAGGCCTACATCAAGGCGAAGTACCACAAACCGGGAGAAGTGTTTCTCGGCGTGGTGCATCGCCTCGATCGTCCTGTGAGTGGCGTCGTCATCTTCGCCCGCACCTCGAAGGCCCTCTCACGCCTTGGCATGATGTTTCAGCGCGGCGACATCCACAAGACCTACC
Organism: Candidatus Equimonas enterica; assembly: GCA_018066225.1. Taxonomy (GTDB): domain Bacteria; phylum Bacteroidota; class Bacteroidia; order Bacteroidales; family Bacteroidaceae; genus Alloprevotella; species Alloprevotella enterica. Next base: position 13,028 of record JAGHRU010000162.1, on the reverse strand, counting down.
ACGCCATCGTGCCCTCGCGCACCGACATGCTGACAGACGACTGCCCGCATCGCCTCACCCACTACCTGACGCGGCGTGAAGCACAAAACAAGGCGTACGCCCACGACCACGAAGTGCCCGAGAGCAAACGCGCTGTGCTCGATGTGCAACTCATCGGCCACGGCGAGCGTTACGACCTCGCAGCAGTGACGCTCCACACAGGGCGTCATCATCAGATACGCTGCCAACTCGCCGCCATAGGTCGCCCCATCAAGGGTGACTTGAAATATGGCGCACCACGCTCCAACGCAGGCGGCAGCATATCGCTGCACGCGCGCCACATCGCCTTTGAGCATCCCGTGAGCCACGCGCCCATCAGCGTCACTGCGCCCTACCCTGAAGACGACATTTGGCAGGCTTTGGTGTAGAAAAATCGGGTAAAGTCTTTGGTAATACAAAATAAAGTCGTAACTTTGCACACGCAAGTCGCTCCGAAGCCTCGGCCGACACGCGGACTTGCGCCCTCCATCGGAAAGTAGCGCAGTTGGTAGCGCACTACGTTCGGGACGTAGGGGTCGGGCGTTCGAGCCGCCTCTTTCCGACAAAGCAGGTATGCCACCACGGCATACCTGCTTTTGTTGTATAGCTCGGCGTGAGCCTATACAAGAAAGAACCTGCGAAGACGCGTGTCTCCACAGGTTTCAATTCTCTCGTTAGTTCGGAAACGTATGTTCGGAACTATGTTCGCAGGTCTCTTTCAAGACGCTGGCGAGAAGCTGATGCTGAATGTAGATTACTCAGCAACTACGCTGTCAGCAGCAACGGTGTCAGCAGCAACAGTGTCAACGGAATCAACTGCTACGCTGTCGCTATCGTTTGCCTGAGCGGGCTCTTCGGTCTTGTTACCGCAGGAAGCGAAAGAGATAGCTGCGAAAGCTGCGAACATGAAAACTAACTTCTTCATTGTGTTTGAAAAATTTTTAAGAGTAAAACAATCAATTGCTTGTATTAAAACAGTGCAAAAGTACGGCGAGTTTTCAAACCGTGCAAGTTTTGCGCCCGTTTTTTTTAGAATTAAGGCAAAAAAACAGAAAAAAGTGTTGTTATACCCACACTTTGCAAACTTCGCTTTACATTTTATGCGTAGCATTTACCGCTCAACGCCCTCGTTTCACCCTTCGGTATCGGTGTTGTGAGAGACTGATGCCAAGGCACGCCAAGGCACACTGCGCAGCGACATTTCCCGCCTTGGGCAGACCATGAAAACGATCTGGGCAGACGGTGCGAACACTCTGGGCAGACAGTTCGCACGATGAGGGCAGACCGTGAAGCACCCTTGCGCGAGCACCAGACACACCACGGCCACCTTACAACTATATATAGGTATCTGCCTATATCGTGTAAGGTGGCCGTGGTAGCGCAGTGCGCCGTGCAACCAAAAGATGTCGCAGCGCGCTTAAAACTTCAAGACCTTACGCGCCTGTCCCGTCGCTGTGCGCTCGATGGCAACGCCGCCGAGCGCAGCACTATGGTGGCGGCCAAAGAGGTCATAGGTTTCTGCCGCAGCCTGTGTAGGCAGGGTGGGTGTCTGCACACCGTCCGTCATGTGCTCGAGCGGCTCAAACTGGTAGAAGTCTCGCCAGCCATAGGCGGTGCGATAGGCTTCCAGACTGGCCTCGGGCGCAAAGACCTTGCACACATCTTCATCGACCTCCACGAAGACTTGCGCCGCACAGGTGGGCGGCACGATGGGACGCGACACGATGGACGTGAGGCTCACGCAGTTGGCGAAAGCCGATTTGCCGATGCTCTCCACCCCTGCGGGCAGGTCGATTGTTTTCAGTTGGGCACAGCAGGCAAAGGCTTGCTCGCCGATGCTCGTGATGCCAGCGGGAAGTTGTATCCCGGGCAGGGAGAAGCAGCCATAGAAGGTGTGGTCGTTGATGGTGGTAAGTCCTGCGGGGAGTTGCACCTCTGGCAAGGCGAGGCAACCATAGAAGGCGCAAACGCCGACATAACCTACCGACTCGGGGATAGCGATATGCGTCAGCGACTCGCAGCCATAGAAGGTGTGATCGTCGAGCACCGTCATCCCTGCGGGCAGCGTGACATCGTCGAGCGCCAAGCAACTGCCAAATGCGCCTTTGCCCAAAGTCGTCAGCGTGGAGGGGAAGTTGATTGTGGGCAGGATGTCGCAGTAGGCGAAGGCACACTCGCCGATGCTCTCCAAGTGAGTAGGCAGCGTGATGTCGGTCAGCATCTCGCAATGGGCAAACGTCCAAGGCTCGATGGTCGTAATCCCCTCAGGGATGACGATGGAAGGCATGACGCAGCAGCCGTAGAAGGCATTGTCGCCGATGGCGGTCACACCCTCGGGGATATCGACATGAGGCAGAGCATAGCAGTGGCCGAAGGTCCAAGGCTCGATGACTGTGATGCCCTTGGGGATATTGATGCTCTCAAGGCTCATGCAGACCTCAAAGGCACCTTTGCCGATGCTCGTCACCGTCTCGGGCAGCGTGAGCGAGGCGAGGCTTTCGCAGTAGTAGAAGGCGAACTTGCCGATGCTCGTGATGCTCTCGGGCAGACTTACGGAGGTCACGTTGTAGGATTGGGCGAAAGCCGCAGGCCCTATGGCGGTCACGTCATACGTCTGGCCGCCATGCTCCACCGTGGCAGGCACGACGATGTCGCCTTCATAGGGTTCGTCGGCGTTGTAGATGAGCTCGCCACTCTTGTCTTCATAGTAGTTCTCAAAGGTGACAGCAGCCGTCATCGTCTCGTCGTCGAGGAGATAGTAGATGCCACCTATGAGGTAAGCATCATGCTCCGTCTGAGGGGTGTCCTCTTCATCGGCGGAGGCAGCCACAGCCACAGGGGCTGCCGTCAAGGACAACAACAGCAACGCGGCAGCGGCGTAAAGGGAAATAAAGGTGTGTTTCATGGGGTTATAGATTTAAGGTTGTTCGGGGACTAAACAGCGAGGGACTTGCATTGCGCATCGCCGACACGCCATATCATGGTATGCGGCCCTACGCGCTGCAAGTCCCTCTACACACTTACAAGTGCTGTCCTTACTTGGCCTCGGGGATACGCTCCAAAGTGGTGAGGACAAAGCGGTAGTACTTCTCTACGCTCTCGATGTTGCAACGCTCATCGGGCGTATGGGGCGAACGCAGCGTAGGACCGAAGCTGACGACATCCATGCCGGGACAGTGGCTCAAGATGACGGAACATTCGAGACCAGCGTGGCAGACCTGCACGTTGTTTTCTTCGCCGAAGAGTTCGCGGTAGATGCCCTTCATGAGCTCCACGATGGGGCTCTCGGGGCTGGGCTGCCAAGCGGGGTAAGCACCGTCATACTCCACCTTCATGCCAGCCATAGAGAAGATGGCTTCGAGGGTGTCGCAGCAGCACTGACGCTGGGTGTCGTTGGACGAACGCACAAGCACCTTGAAGAAAGCCTTGCCTTCGCCTATCTCTACGATGGCGAGGTTGCTGGACGTCTCGACAATGGTGGGAAGATGAGGGATGAAACGCAAGACACCGTTGTGGCAACCGAGGATGGCGTTGATGAGGTTGTCCTGCACATCTTCGGGCACAAGGGTCTCGGGCATAGCGACATCCTCTGCCGTGAGCGTGAGGTCGTGCTCGATGTAGCCATACTCACTGGTGAAGGTCTCGCGCCACTCGCCATTGACGGTCTCTTTCAGCGCGGCAGCGTTTTCAGCAGGCACGGTGAGGATGACCTCTGCGTGGCGTGGGATGGCGTTGCGCATGTTGCCGCCCTTCCACGTGGCAAGGCGAGCCTCGAAGTTGGCAACGGCATCGGCGACGAGGCGCGACATGAGTTTGTTGGCATTGGCTCGGCCTTCGTTGATTTCAAGTCCGCTGTGGCCACCACGCAGAGCGGTGAGCGTCACCTTGACAGCGGCATCGCCATTTTCGGCTGTCACGGGTTTGTATTCAAGGGTTGCAGTTTGGTTGATGCCGCCTGCGCTACCCGTGACCATTTCGCCGTGGGTTTCATTGTCGAGGTTGAGGAGGATTTCGCCTTTGAGTTCGCCGTCGGCCATGTGATTGACGCCATACATGGTGGTCTCCTCGTCGGCAGTGATAAAGCCTTCCAGGGGGCCGTGTTTGAGATCGTCAGCCTCGAAGATAGCCATGATGGTCGCTACGGCCATACCGTCGTCGCTACCGAGCGTCGTGCCCTTGGCTTTGACCCATCCGTCCTCGATGTAAGTCTCGATGGGGTCTTCCTCGAAGTTATGATTGCTGTCCTCCGACTTCTGCGGCACCATGTCCATGTGACCTTGCAGGGTCACCATCTTGCGGTTTTCCATGCCCGGCGTAGCAGCCTTATACATGAGGATGTTGCCCGCCTCGTCTTGGCGAGCCTCGATACCGCGCTCGGCAGCCCAGTCGAGCAGGAACTTCTGCACCTTGGCCAGATGACCGCTGGGGCGTGGCACTTGGGTGAGGAGATAGAAATTCTGCCAAATGGCAGAGGGTTGTAGGTCTTTGATTGTCATAATCGTTAGTATTTATAAGAGTTATTGGTAATCGGTGGGAAGCGAGCAATAGTAGCCCACTTTGTAGCAATTAAACAGGGTAAGCGAAGGGTGCCGCCCCGTGAGATTGCGACGCAGCAGAGGGCGCAAGAGCCAAAATCCACCACGCACCAGCGGCGTGAGACAGCAGCGACGCAGCGTCGTGGCAAGGCGGGCGATGGGCGAGCGTTGCTGCATCAATGCGCCGAGTTGGCTGAGGGTGCGCAACGCAGCCTCCGTGTTGGCGAGAAAGGCCACACCGCTATTGATGCCTAAATGCACGAGCGGATTGTCGATGTGGGCAATGGTGATGCCGCGCTGCTCCAACTCCAAGCCGTAGAGCGTGTCCTCATAGCCGTACTCCGTACACCGCTCGTCGAAACGCAACTGCGCGGCAACCTTACGCGAAAGCATGAAGTTGAAGGTCGTAAACTCCGCGTAGGGGTGCGCCTGACGCCACTGCAATGTGCGGCGTTGCTCGGCCGCTTTCTCATAGCGGTAGCGCAAGAGGCAGTCGGGCGAGGGAGGCGCAGCGGGATTGACCAAGCCCCCGACAACGACAGAGCCCTTATGGCGCGACTGCCAATAGCGCGCCACGAAGTCTGGGCGGCAAACGGCGGCATCGCTGTCGATAAGGAGCAGAAACGCACCATGGGCACGAAGCAGCAAGGCATTGCGGATGCGTGAACGCCCCACGTTGGTGACCGACTCAATGAACTGGCACCCCGGCCACTGATTGATGGCACGGTTGGCCACCAAGGTGCTCACGTCCTCGCTACCGTCGTCGGCGACGAGGATTTCGTAGCGAAACTCTGGCGTTTGCTGCGATAGCGTCGCACACTGCTGCTGCAAGGCATCGACGAGCGCGCTGCAGTCATAGTTGTAGGTCGGGATGAGGATGCTAAATGCGATAGGAGCAGTCATGGTGGTCTGGGTAGTCTGCACTACAATGTGCAAAAATACGATATTTTTCGCAAAAACAGCGCATGATTGGCATTTATTTCTTAATTTTGCCGCTGAAAAACGGCACAAGCCGTCTGCACCGCCTCCCCAATGAAGCAACTGAAAGTCATCTTAAAGGGCGTGCTGCCCTTCGTCTTGGCGATACTCATCCTGTGGTGGATGTATCGCGGGATGGACTATCGTATCTTCCTCCAAGCCGTGACGGAAGATATGGATTGGCGTTGGATGCTGCTGTCTTTGGCCGTCGGCGTGCTGCCGGGCGTCTTTCGCGCGCTGCGCTGGCGTATGGCGCTCAAGCCTATGGGCGAAGATGCGTCGTCGCGGGTGTGCTGCGACGCCATCTTCCTCAGCTACGCCTCGAGCCTCATCATCCCGCGCGTGGGCGAGGTGACGCGCTGTGGCACGCTGCGCCAACACGCGGGCGTGTCGTTTACCAAGAGTCTGGGCACGGTCGTCACGGAGCGCATTGTCGATAGTGTGCTCATCGTGCTGCTCACCATCGTCGCTTTCGTCGTGCAACTGCCGTGGCTCATCCGTTTCCTGCACGAGACGGGGACAGACTGGCGTGGCCTGCTCTCGCGCTTCACCAGCACAGGGTATCTGGTGACCGCCGCCTGCATCGTCATCGCCATCGTCTTTATCGTTATGCTGCTCTGGCGTGTGACGGTCTTCCGCAAGGGCAAACACGTTGTACAAGGCTTCTGGGAAGGCATCATGTCGCTGCGTCATGTCAGCAACCTGCCCCTTTATCTGCTGTATAGTCTCGGCATCTGGGCGGGCTATTTCCTGCATTTCTATCTCGCTTTCTTCTGTTTCGAGGCGACGGCATCGGTGAGTCTGCCTGCCGCATTTCTCATCTTCTGCATCGGCTCTTTCGCAGTGCTGGTGCCCACGCCCAATGGGGCTGGCCCGTGGCACTTCGCCGTCAAGACGATGCTGGTGCTCTACGGCGTTGCCGAGCAGCCTGCCATCGTCTTCGCCCTCGTCACCCACACCATACAGACAGCCCTTGTAGTGCTACTCGGTGCCTATGGTTGGGTCGATTTGCTCTTGCGCAAGAAGTGAGCCATCGCCCCAAACATTTTATCCCCTGCCCTATGCAAAAAGTACGTCCCAAGAAGTTTCTTGGCCAGCATTTCCTCGTCAATCAAGACATCGCACGGCGCATAGCCGACACCGTAGATGCATGTCCCGACCTACCTATCCTCGAAGTCGGCCCCGGCATGGGGGTGCTGACGCAATACTTGATGCCCAAGGGGCGCGAAGTGAAGGTGGTGGAGATCGACTTCGAGAGCGTGGCCTATCTCCGTGCCACCTATCCTCAATTGGAGGAAGGCATCATAGAGGACGACTTCCTCAAGATGCACTTGGAGCACACCTTCGGCGGACGAGCGTTTGTGCTCACGGGCAACTACCCCTACAACATCTCCTCGCAAATCTTCTTCAAGATGTTGGACTACCGCCACCTCATACCTTGCTGCACGGGCATGATACAGCGCGAGGTGGCCGAGCGGCTTGCCGCCAGCCCGGGGAGCAAGAGTTACGGCATACTCTCGGTGCTCATCCAGTTGTGGTACGACGTGGAGTATCTCTTCACCGTGCCGCCCGGTGTGTTCAATCCGCCCCCAAAGGTGCAAAGCGCCGTCATCTGCATGCGCCGCAATGCCCGCGAAACGTTGGACTGCGACGAGCGACTGTTCAAACGCTTGGTCAAGACGACCTTCCAGCAACGGCGCAAGATGATGCGCGGCAGCCTCAAGCCCTTGCTCGCAGCCCTCGATGGTGAGCGGGGCACACAGCGCGACCACACCGCCTTCTTGGCGCAGCCGCTGCTCACCTCTCGGCCAGAGCAACTCAGCATCGCGCAGTTCATCGCACTCACCAAGGCCATCGACGCAGAGACGCGTTAAGGCACAGCCTTCACGATGTGGGCAGACCGCCACGACGGTCTGCCCACATCGTTTGAAGCGTCTGCGCAGACAGTTTTTTGTGTCTGCCCAGCGCGTTTTCGCGCCACGGCAAGTGGCAAAAAACAATCTCCCCACCAGCCATTGCTGATGGGGAGATTTCGTATTAGACTGCTACACGAGGTGTAGCCACCAGTTCATTATTTAGGCGTACCCCACTGAGGAGCATTCATGTCCTGCCATACACGCTCGGTGTTGAGGACAGTGCCCGTGGCGTTGAAAGCACTACCAGACTGATTGGTACCTGGGGTGAAGCCCTGATTATCGATGGCTTCGAGGATGCGACCGCGCATGATGTCCGTGGGAGACGGATTGGCGATTTCGAAGCGACGAGGTATGGCGGTGAGCGCAATGCCTTCAAACTTCACCATCGGCAGCAGGGCAGAGCCTACCTTGGGATAGCCAGAGCGGCGTGCAGTGACAAACTGATCGTCGGGCAGGAGGTTGTAGTGCATGAGGAGCTGGAGGTAAACCTTCTCGAGCTTCTCTGCATTGCTACCCGTCAGCTGCACGGCAGGCGTAGCCAGCATAGCCTCGATTTCACCCTCTTGGAGGTCGATGACCTTCTCGTTGGGGTCGTAACCGTAGGTGTTACCATAGTAAGGTATCTTGTTGAGGCTTGCGAGTTTGTCGTATTCGCGTACGCTGTTTTCTACACCGAGTTGGTAGTAAGTCTCAGCGTCCTTGGGCAGGTTAGCCCCGAGGAGCTTGAACTCTGCCAGCAGGAGATTGACCTCACCAGAGGTGATGTACATGGTGTAGAGGGGCTTGTCCTCGGTGTCCTCGATGACGAGACCGCCGACGGTAGGCAGCGTAAAGTTGGCACGACCACGCTTCATTTCCTCGCTCTGGTAGGAGATGTGGTTGTAGGTCTTGGTCACGTCATCGACAGTGAGCGCGTAACGGTCACCAGCCTTAAACCACTCGTTGTACTCGTCCTTGAACTGGCCATCGAGCACTACGGGCAGACCCGTGTAGCGTACCCAAGGCTCGCCCATGCCGCCCCATTCCTTGAAGTTGCCATCCTCGTCGAGAACGACATTTTCCTTCACAGCCGTAGGCAGTTGGTCGAACTTACCAGCATCGATGAAGCCCTGAACGACCTTCGAGTTGAAGCTGTTCTTGGTGTAGATGAAGCGGACGCGAGGATCCTTGGCGTCAAGCATGAACTTCAGCACGTTGTTGCTCAGACAAGGCGTAGCAAGGTCGTTGCCCGTGCCATAGACGAAGTCGTTGGTGTCGCCACCGCTGGAAGAAGCCGTAGCCTTGCAGAAGAGCATGTCGTCGTCGAGGCTTTGCATATAACCAGCATCGCTACTTACGACGTTCTCGGCTATCTGCTTGGCCTTCTCAGGATTGTTGTTGTAGAGGCGTGCAGCGATGCGAAGTTTCAGAGAGTTGGCAGCCTTTGCCCACTTGGCCTTGTCGCCGTGATAGACCACATCTTGGCTGGGGACAAACTCCTGCTTCTCGTCTTGGAAGTACTTGACGCACTCATCGAGTTCAGAGAGCCAGAGCGTATAGAGGTCTTCTACGCGGTCATACTTGGGCGTGAGCGACGCGGGCGTACCGTCGTACATAGCAGCGGCCGTGTAAGGACGGTCACCATAGATGTCGGTGTCGAAGATACCAAGGTAGATGCTGAGCATCGTACATACCGACTCGTATGCCTTGTACTGCGTCTCGCCGGTGTTGTCGATGTACTGGCGGATAGCATTGCGATACGTGAGCGTCTCGACATACTGCGAACCCTGTCCACCATTCTCGGCCAAGCCCGTAAATTCAGCGGTGTAACCGTTGGAAGGCATAGCCATCTGCGTCCAACGTGTGAAGTAGGACACATTATACCACCACAGGAGATAGTCGTTAGGCTGGAACTTGAGCACAGCCTGGGCCATGAAACCCTTGGGGTCAACTTTCGTGACATTGGAAGGGTCTTGGTTGAGTTCTTGGTAGTCCTCAGCACAACCTGTAGTCATAGCAAGCACGGAAGTGAGTGCTGCTGCATAGATGATATTCTTAAGTTTCATGATATACTATATTAGGTTAGACGATGTTAGAAGCTCGCACTAATCGTGAAGTTGAAGCTGGACGTTACGCCGGCGTACTGACGGATACGGAACTCAGCAGCAGTCGTACCTGCGATGGCTTCGGGGTTCTCCTTATTAGGCATCGTGTTGAGCAGATAGCCAAGGTTGTGACCCGAGAAGGCAACATTGAGGCGCTTTGCACGGAGCTTGTCAGCCCATGTCTGCGGCAGCGTGTAGGTCAGCGTGATGTCACGAAGAGCAATGTAGTTCAGCGTGGTGAACCAGTCATCGCTAAGCGTGAACTTGCTCCAACTGTTGGCCGGATAGGTCCACTGTGCGTGGTGCAAAGGCTCGAGGACGCCCATGTCGTACAACTGACGGTAACTTGTACCCGTTGAGTTAGGCTGTGCTTCTACTACGAAGGCGTCGCCATTGGGCATGGTAATCTGCGTACCTGCGGGCACGATACCTTCGGGTATCACACCGTCGTGATAGGTCTTACCGTCGAAACCAGAGGTCCAAGTGATACCACCGTGGTTCTCATCACGACCGAAGAGCGAAGTCTCGGTGTAGCCGTAAGCCAGACCATAGTGGGAGTTGTAGGAAGCGACCTTACCACCGAAGCGCATGTCGAGCGAAACGCTGAGCATGAGGTTCTTCCAGCGGAGAGAGGTGTTGATAGAGCCGAGGAAGTCGGGCACAGAGTTACCCACTTCTTCCACCTTGCCCGAGCGCTGATAGTAAGCGTAACGGCTGGCGTCGCTATATACGAGCATCTTCTCACCCGTACCGCCGATAACGGTCTCGCCGTCCTCTGCGTAGATGTAGTCGAGCTTGGCTGACGAGTCGGACATCAGCATACCGTAAGTACCACCGACCTTGGCAACAGAACCGATGCGGTAGTTACCGTAGTCGGGATTACCATTGAGGCTGATGTAGTCGGCCACGAGGTCGGAAAGTTCGACAATCTTCGACTTATTCTTCGTCCAAGTGAAGTTCAAATCCCACTGCCAATCGGTGGTCTTGATAGGCGTCGTGTTCAGGGCGAGCTCGATACCAGAGTTCTGGATGTTACCAGCGTTGATGAGCGCGTTTTTGTAGCCAGACACACCGGGCAGGCTAACGGTCATGATTTGATCCTTGGTATTTTCCTTATAGTAGGTAAGGTCGAGACCCAAGCGGTTCTGGAAGAAGCGCCAGTCGATACCGATTTCCCATGAGGTCTTGCGCTCAGGCTTCAAGTTCTGAGAGTAAGTCGTGCTGGGCAGAGACAGTGTGTAGTACTTGCCAGAGCCGTCGGGATTGTCATAGGAGTTGAGGCTGTAAGCGGAGTTGATGTAGTATGCGCTGCAGTCGTTACCCACCTGTGCGAGAGAGGCACGGAGTTTCATGAAGGTCACCCACTCGGGCAGTTTGTCGCGGAAGGTCTCGCTGATCAACCAAGATGCGTTGATAGAGGGATAGAAGTACGAATACGTACCGTGACCATCGGCATAGACGAGAGCGGAACTCCAGTCGTTGCGTGCCGTCACATCAACGAAGAGTTGGTTGCGCCAACCTACTGCCACCTGTGCAGCGATGGACTGCACGGTCTTCTCACCAGTGATGTAGCCAGTAGCCTTGTAGCCCTTGCTACCGTTGTTGATGAAGTACTGGTTAGGAATGATGAAGTCGCCCTCAGTGTTGATGCTTTGGTAGTTTTGGTAGTTGTGGAAGAGCTCGTAGCGGAGGAAGCCGTTGATGTTCCAATCTTCACCAAACGACTTATCAAAGACGAGGTTGGTGTTGAGGTTGATTTGCTCCTTCTGACTTTGATTTATTTGATAGTAACCACCCTTGTTGGCGTAGCCACTACCGGGCTGCTTGCTCTCGTAGCGCGTGTAGTAGTAATTGTAACTACCGTCGGTCACCCACTTCAACCACGGGGTCAGTTGTGCCGTAAGTTTGAGGTTGGGGCGTACTACGGTTTCCTTCTGGTAACTGTTGTTTTCCCAGATACTCCACCAAGTACCGATGCCGGGCACACGGCCGTAAGCGTCGCCGTAAGCCGTGCTGGCAAGACCGCCGTGATCGCCCTTATACTTGTCGCGGAAGTAAGCGGAATCGTAGGTACGGTCCCAAGCACCGCTGGCGAAGTTTTCACCGATATTGGGCTGAGCATTGCGCGGGGTAGAGTTTACGAAGGTGATGCCGGCCTCGAATTCGACGTGGCGGCTAATCTTGTGCGTACCCTTGGCGAGGATGGAGAAGCGCTGGAAGTCATTGTTGGGCAAAGTACCGTTGGCGTACTTATAGGACAATGAGGTATAGAACGTCGTGGTCTCGTTGCCACCGCTGATAGCGACATTGGTGTTGGTGTTGAAGCCAGTGTCGTAGGCGTCCTTAAAGTTGTTCTTGTAAGCGCGTGAAGGTATGATGGACTTGTCATACCATTCCAGTTGCTCGTAGTTGGAGAAAGCAGGACCGAAGGCCAGACCATTCTCCTCGAGTTCGGTCAGTTTGTAGAGTGAAGGAATACCGTTCTCGTTGTAGATGTTCAGGTCGTTGATATCCCAGATGTTGTCGCTGCTGCGATACATGCTCGGGCAACCGTCCATGTACTCGTTCTGGAAGTGCGGCTGGCTGGTAACAACGTCGAAGCCGAAAGTCTGGCTAAAGTTAATGCCGAGACCCTTCTTGCCCTTACCGCTCTTGGTGGTAATAACGACAGCACCGTTCAAGCCGCGGCTACCGTAAAGCGCCGTTGCGGCAGCACCCTTGAGGACGCTGACGGTCTCGAAGTCATCGGGGTTGAGGTTTTTGAGCTCATTACCATAGTTTTGGCCACCAGAAGCCCAGTCTGCATCGTTCTCCACGATACCATTGTCGAGGATGATGCCATCGACAACGTAGATAGGTTGGTTATTCTTGTTAAGGGTAGATGCACCACGGATAAGTATCTTGGATGCACCAAACATACCACCATCGGATGCGGTGATTTCCACACCGGCCACCTTACCCTGCAAAGCCTGCACAGGGTTGATGAGGTTAGCATTGAGTTCTTCGCCTTTAAGCTCGGTCATTGCATAACCGAGGGCTTTCTCCTGACGTTGTATGCCGAGAGCGGTAACAACGACTTCACCCAGAGCGGTGTCGTCTTCCTCAAGCACAACATCAAGAGGGCCGCCATTCCATTTCACCTCAACGGCTTTGTAGCCGATGTAGGAAACGCGAAGTGTAGCGCCAGCCTTGACATTCTTGAGCGAGAACGTACCGTCGAGGTCGGTATTTGCGCCATTGCTGGTACCTTTTACGATGACAGAAGCACCGACGATAGGTTCACCTGCTGCGTCACGTACGACACCAGTGCAAGCGGCATTCTGCTGTGTGATGTTCACATCGGCGACACCAGTCTCTTGACGGTTCGCCGCAGTAGCGGTTCCTGCGGTAAGACCCATGAGGAACAGTACTGTACTGACAGATACTATACGTTTAAACATAGTGATAAGTATTAGGGTTTGTTCAGTAAGATTATACTCGACAAATAGGGCTATGGT
>JAGHRU010000190.1 GCA_018066225.1 Candidatus Equimonas enterica | reverse complement strand
GGTACAGCGCCACTTTAAGGCACACGATAAAGCCCTAAAAACTGTCTGCCCAGACCGTGAAAACGGTCTGGGCAGACAGTTTTTTCTGTAAGGGCAAATCGTGCTTCCTCTCTGCCCTTGTCGGAAAAAGCCGCACGCGCTGCCCGGACAAGCGTCGCTGTGAACAAAAGTTAAAACTTCACAAAACATTTGGCCATATCATCTAATTTTGCTAACTTTGCAACGCAAATTTGCTGGTTACGAAATGACCAGCCCTTTGTAGGAATACTCCCATGCATCAATTTACGAAATACCTTTTTACCATAATCGCCTTGCTGCTTGTCGCCATTTCCACCGTGACAGCACAGGATTTGCTGGCGCGTCAAGCCCCAGTGGATCGCAAGATGCGAGCAGCGGACAGCGTCGCACTGCGCCGCCTCATCCGCCAAGAGAAAATCAACTACGAGCATAGCGAACTCTACGATACGTGGAACACGGAAAAAGTGCATTGCTACAAAGACGCCACCATCCCCGACAACTATCGCGTCGATTTGCGCGGCTTCAGCATGCCCACTCCCTCACGCGTCATCACCAGCAACTTCGGCTACCGTCCCGCTTTCCGCAGACAGCACAAAGGACTCGACATCAAAGTCTATACGGGTGACACCATCTACGCTGCCTTCGACGGTAAAGTCCGCGTCGTCGATTACGAAGCCGCTGGCTACGGCAACTACATCGTCATCCGCCATGCCAACGGCCTCGAGACCATCTACGGCCATCTCTCCAAGCATCTGGTCAAGACCAACGATGTCGTCAAAAGCGGCCAGCCCATCGGCCTTGGCGGCAACACGGGACGCTCCACGGGCAGCCACCTGCACTTTGAAACCCGCTTGCTGGGCGTGGCCATTGACCCCAAACTCATGTTTGACTTCCCCAACCAAGATGTGACGGGCGACTACTTCGTCTATCACGCCGAGCGCATCAAGCACGAGGCGGCAGAGACCAAGACCTTGGCGCACGCAGAAGCCAAGCCAACGCCGCAGTCGGCTGACGAAAGCACAGCGAAAAAAGACACCGCCAAGGAGAAGAAACAGAAGAAGGCTACCCAAGAAGAGACCCAAGGTAAGTACTACAAAATCAAGAAAGGCGACAGTCTCTTCGCCATTTCCCGCACTTTGGGGCTTTCCGTACGCGACCTCTGCGAGCGCAACAACATCAGCGAGCACACCAAGCTCCACGCTGGCCAAATCCTCCGCTACTAATCCCCTTTTCCTTATAACGATTGAGCCCGAAGAGAAACATCGCGTTTCCCTTCGGGCTCAATCATATAACAGTCCGACTGCCGTGGCCTATTTCTCAAGCGTCACACTGCCACGGCCTATCATCTGCCCATCGCAGAAGATGTGGGCGGTGTACTTGCCAGAGGTCAGCACCTCGCTGGCCGACACCACGAGAGAGACATGCTGCTCTTGCCCCGTGTACTCTATGGTGCGCTGCGCCGAGTACTCGATGTTGCGATTTTCGTAGGCGAACGACCCGCGCGCGCCGACCACAGTGCCCGCAGGCTTCATCAAGCGGACATAGACGGTGCGGTTGCCCGTAGCAGCCGTCACGTTCTTCGCGATGTTGAACGCCACTTGAAACTGCTTGATGTCCTTTGACTTCTTGGCCGCCTTACCATTCTTCTTGAGCGGCGTTACGCTGATACCTGTCGCGTCGAGTTGCGCAGCGATGGCGACTTTCTCGCTCAACTGCGTACGCTCTGCACTCAGACTGCTGATGCTACGGTCGCGGTCGGCCACTTGGGCGCGTGCCTCGTCGCGCTGATTGGTGAGCGAAGCATTCTCACGCTGCAACGAATCGACTTGCAGGACATAGGAACGCAAGACAGCACGCACCGTCGCCAACTCCTTGCGCAGGCGCAAGATTTCGGAAGTATTGCGCGTGTCTTTATTCCTCAACTCCTTGATGATCTGCTCGTAGCGTGCCTTCTCGGCCTCCATGCGGGCAATGAGCGAATCGTCACGTACGCCTTTTTTGAGTTCGTCATACTGCATGGCAAACTCCGCATACTGGTTTTCCATTTCCAGCTTGTCCATTTCGGCAAGTTGGCGCAGTTCTTCAAGTTCCTTCTCTTGGTCGGCTATCTTCTTGGCATCGGTGCTACACGCACTCACGGCCGCCGATAGCAATAGGGCGATGCCCAATGTGGGGAATAAAGATTTCATCGTCATATAAAATAGGTATGGTAAAAAAGTAGGAAATAAAAGCCAGCGTGCACAGCACACTGACTCTTATTTCCTTTTATCCAATCAGATTACTCAATGACGGTAATCCAGCCGTGCGTGTCAGGCTCTATGCCGTACTGGATGTTGCGCAGACGGTTGTAGAGTTTCTCACTGCAAGGACCAGCCTTACCATCCTTCGAGATCTTGTAGCTCTTGCCGGTCTCGAGGTCATCAATCGTACCAATGGGCGAGATGACAGCGGCGGTTCCGCAAGCACCAGCCTCCTCGAAGGTAGCCAGCTCTTCCACATCAATGGGACGGCACTCCACCTTCATGCCGAGGTCGAGCGCAATCTGCTGCAAACTCTTATTGGTAATCGACGGCAGGATAGAGGTGCTCTTAGGCGTAATGTAAGTGTTGTTCTTGATACCGAAGAAGTTGGCTGCGCCAGCCTCGTCGATGTACTTCTTCTCCTTGGCATCGAGATAGAACTCACAAGCATAACCCTTCTCGTGAGCGATGCTGTGTGCACGGAAAGAGGCTGCGTAGTTACCACCCACCTTATAAGTACCAGTGCCGAGAGGTGCAGCACGGTCGTACTCACGGATGATGACGTAGTTGTTGGTCGTGAAGCCGCCCTTGAAGTAAGGACCTACGGGCATCACAAAGATAACGAAGAGGTACTCGTCAGCAGGCTTTACGCCAATCTGCGCACCCGTACCGATAAGCAGCGGACGGAGGTAGAGGGAAGCACCGCTCTCATAAGGAGGCACGAAGCGCTCGTTCATCTTGATGACTTTGCGGGTCATCTCCATAAACTTTTCAGTAGGCAGTTCGGGCATCAAAATGCCACGGCAGGTGCGCTGAAGGCGAGCAGCATTCTCGTCGCCACGGAACACGCGAATCTTGCCGTCGGGACCACGGAAAGCCTTCATACCTTCAAAGGCCTCTTGACCGTAGTGCAAGGCAGTGGCTGCCATGTGGATGTTGATAGACTCAGAGGAACTAACCTCAATCTCACCCCACTTGCCATCGCGGTAGTAGCAACGCACGTTGTAGTCAGTGGGAACATAGCCAAAGCCGAGGCTTGACCAGTCGATTTCTTTCATTTTGTGTATGGGTTTAAGATTACAAATACATTTTACGCTACAAAGGTACTCATATATTTTGAGACGGCAAACCCTGCAAGGGGAATTTTTCGTTCTGCGCCTAATAAATCATAGTTTTCTTGGTAATTCGCGGAAAATAACGTAATTTTGTCTGCAAAATCTCCTTATTCGAAAAATACACTATGAGGTTCATCTCTTGGAACGTCAATGGCC
>JAGHRU010000175.1 GCA_018066225.1 Candidatus Equimonas enterica | reverse complement strand
GGCACACACACCATCTTCATCGGCGTTTGCACCTCGGTGCCGCTGCCCGTCATGGTGATGCGTACGTCGGTATAACACTCTGCACTGGTGGGATTGTGGAAGGTGATGTTGAAGCGGCCGTCGGTCTTGACATAAAGCGGACCCGTAGGCTGCATATCTGCCACGAGTATCTGGCCTATCTCACTGGCATCGGGCACGAGGCGATAATCGCCACTCGCTGTCTTCTCGCAGACCATAGCCGCAGCCACACCATAGGGCGCACGCAGCGGCGTCCAGTCACCCGTACCAAAGTGGTCGTACTCTATGGTGTAGCGCAAGCCCTCGCGGAGATATTCAGGCGCAATGTCCCAATAACCGTTGGTGCCATACTGCTGCGCGATGTCCACGACTTCTTCCGTCGCTTCATCGGCGGCATTGAGCAGCGTCTCGCCGTCGTAGATGCGCAGGCAGAGACGACCGTTGTAATCAACGTAGTCATAGTTGCCAATAGAAGCCCAGAGGTAGTAAGTGCCGCCGCTGATTTCGCTCCACATGCCGCGCTCACTCAGACGCAGCGTAGGCAGAGCGACATCACTGCCCGCGCTGGGCTTGACACCGATGAGGATATTCTGCTGATTGTTGTAGCCCGCACTGCTGCCACCAGCACCCTGCTCGGCAGGATCGAGGGCGGAGAGTCGGAAGTAGTCGTTGCTCTTGCCGCTCCATCCCCAGTTGATGTGGAAGAAGTCACTATCGTTGTAGCCATCGCAGACGAAGGCGTGGCCAGCCTCGCCATTTGCGCCGGTCATATAGACGGGGCGGCCTTGCGACAACTCGGCCTTGACGATGTCGTTCCACTCGGCTTGGGTGTAGATGCAACGTTCCAGCAAGCGAAGTCCCTTGTCATAGGAGAAGTTATTGACCAAGGCTTGGGCTATCAAGGCATTGTAGGTGCCGCTACCCTTGGGAGAGTAGTCCATCTCGGCAGCGATGCCGACATCGGAAAGCAACAGCGCGACGGCCTCGCCTTGGGCGTCGGTATAGGAACTGGTGTAAGTGGGCAGCATATTGTCCCAATCGTAGGTGTGCTGACTGAAATCACTGCTGAGCGAGAAGCCGTAGGTGTTGCTGCGGTATTGGTGTGAGCCTGTGCCCTGAGCTGGATGGCGGTGATGGTACATGATCTGACCGATAGCCGTAGCGGCGCAACCCGTGAAGCAATGAGTTGTCTGACCATTCGTACCAGTCGTCGTGGGGCAGTACTGGAAGTAAGGCATGCCTTGGTCCCACTTCGTCGCACCAAGCAGGGGTGCCACTTCGTCCTTTATCTCGGCCGTGGGGAAGATGGTGCGTGCCATCGGCTTCACGCCCTGGGCTGTCGTCAGCGTCTGCTCGGCAACAAGCGACGCTATCTCATCGGCATAGTGCTGCAACCAAGCACGCATATTCTCGGGCATATCGGCCTCGGAGAACGTGCCGCTATCGGAATAGGCCAACACGGGATAGGCACGGTCGTCGGCGGAGGCGATGACATAGCCACCCGAAGAACGCGTGAAGACATAGACCGCAGGAGCAGCCTCCACGGTGTGCAAGGTATGAACAAGGGTCAGCGATGCGCTCGAAGCGGGCATACCGTGCTGACAGCGCTGCAAGTAGAGGGCAGCGCGCTGTGCTGCCTCGGCCTCGGAAATGTTGCGGGCTGTGGCAGTCATAAGACCCATGAGCAGGGTCAAGAGCAAACAGAAGGTGTATCTCATTTTCGTCATTTGAGAAATTAGGGATTTAGTCCTATCGGAGGTTAGTAGATTAGTCGTTGAGAAGTTATTGGCCTCATCGCATGCGCTTTTGTCCATCACGGCCGATGATGATGCGGTCTTGGGCTTGCGCTTTCACGCCCCATATATTATATATAGGTCTATTTGACGCTGCCGCAGGCGTCATCTCGGCAGGCGCAATACCTTCTGGCACATAATTGATCGTAAAGGGTACGGTAGCGAGGCGACTGGTGACGCGAGCGTTTTGACGCGAATACGCCTGCAAAGAGAGGATGTATTTGCCCTCGGGCACATCGACAAGGGGAATGTCGGCTTCCCATGTCGCCTTCTCGTCGCTATCGAGATAGAATGTCTCGTCGTAGAAGGTTGTAGAGAAGAAAGGCGCGCCCTCGGTAGCGATGGTAGCACGAAGGTTGCATGCGCCATAAGCACCGCGATTGACGACATGCGCCGTGAAGCGGAACAAATCACCAAGACACCATGCCGTGCTGTCGGCAAGGTCTATATCGTCCAAGACTATCGCCATATCGCCATCCTCGGCTGCCGTCGTGACGTTCATCGTCAGGGTGGCAGGCGCACCGGTCTGGGCAAAGCGTAACGGTTCCCAGTCCTTGGCGGTGTAGGCGTGACACAAGGTGAAGGTATATTCGCCGGGCGTCGCGGGGAAATTGAAGACGACAGGGAAGGTCGCAGTGGTATGGGCAGGGACGACGTGCACAGCAGAGACGGATTGCCCGACCACGCTGTCGCCAAGGGTGATGAGGGTGCGCAAATCAATGAGTTGCTCTGCCTCGCCGTCGTTGGTGAGCGTAGCCTGCATATAGCCAGACTTGCTGCGCGTACCGCTTGGGCAATAATATATCGGTGTGGCGGCACACAGGCTATCGACCGTGATGATGGCCGCGCACGAGACATCGGGGACAAGTTCAAAGCCATCACCCTCTGATGCTTTCTGCACGACGAGCACATCGCTGATGCCTTGGGGAGCAAGCAGACGGCTGTGGGCTTCCGTGCCAGCAGGACAGGAAGTGATGTAGAAGCGTTGGCCCTCGCGGAGATCAGCCTTTGCCAAACTCCACGACATTTCGGCCGCAAAACCAGAACGCAACGCCACGTCTTCGTCCGAGAGGATTGGCTCACGCGAGATGACAGCACCGTCTTGCTCGGTGCAGAGATAGATGTTTCCCTTGAAATCGCGTGGTGCTTTGTTGCCCACGCGGCAGCAAATCGCGACGGAGTCAGCCTCAAATGGCTCACACCACAAGCCGCGACCGTAGTAAGAGATACACGGCGGTGCTTCCACGCCACCCACATTGGGACGAATGCCTACCAGCACGCTCTGTCCAGCATTATACCCTGCGCTGCTACCGCCAGTGCCGATGTCGGCGGGCTTCAAGGCCGAAAGGCGGAAATAGCCATTGCTTGCGCCGTCCCAGCCCCAGTTGAAATGGAAAAACTCTGTCGCGTCACAGCCGTCACAGACAAAGGCGTGACCGCCACCACTACCTGTACCGCTATACATCACAGGGCGACCTGCCGCCAGTTCAGCACGCAAGAGCGCTTGCCAGTCTGCCGTGCTGAAATGCTCACGATAGAGCAACGAGAGCGCGGCGTCGTAGTCGAAGTAATCAATAAGTGCCGTCGCAATGCTGCTGTCGTAGGTACCGCTGCCTTGTGGCGTGTAGTCCATATCCGCAGCGATGCCTATGTCGCTCACGAGCGTTGCCACAGCCTCGGCCTCCAACTGTCCGAAAGCGGTGCGGCTGTAATTGGGCAGCATAAGCATCCATTCGTAGCAGTGGGAAGAGAAGTCGGCGGAGAGTTCATACCCCTTTGAGCGCGTAGTGTAAGCATGACTGCCTTTGCCGCAAATGGGATACGCATGATAGCGCATAATCTGCGCCGCTGCGATGGCAGCACAGCCTGCGGGACAGGCAGAGGCAAAGACGCCCTGCGAATCTTTGGGACAGAAGTAGTTGTAAGGCATACCCTGTCCCCAGCAGATGTCGCCGAGCAGAGGCGACACCGCCTGTGGCGTTGGCTGCGAGAGTGCTTGATAGGTAAGACACGCCGCCTTGGGCTGAACATCTGCGGCCTCATGGCCGACGGCAGCGATTTCCTCCGCATAATCTTGTAGCCATGCCTGCATCGGCAACGGCATAGCATCGGCAGAGAACACGCCTGTATCGGCATAGCCAAGCAAGGGATAGGCCACATCGTCGGCCGCAGCCACGACGAAGCCACCCGTCGGCCGCTGAAAGACATAGACAGCAGGGGAGAGCGCATCTACCGTCTTTCCCCCTTTCAGCGGGCGGACACTATGAATCAGCGTCAGACTGCTGGGCGAAAGCGGAACGCCATTGGCAGGATGCGGCAAGCACGCCGCCACACGGACTGCGGCCTCGGCGGGCGTGAGGTGACGCGCCGAGGCAAAGCGTGGGTTCAGTAGGAGCAGAAGGAGGAGCAACGTAAAGGAAATACGCCCTCTACAAGTTCGTCCAACGCGCTTAACGGCTACTTGACTAAATCGCCAAACGATGTGGTTAAATATGCTGTACATGCCTCAAATGTGGTAAACGTGTGCGCCTCGGGGATGACCGTAGGTATAAAGTGGGAAGACTGCAACATATAGAGCGGTTGCGGCTGGATGATGGTCATCAGCACCGTGATGCCGCGTGCTTGGAGTTCCTTGACAGCAGTCTCCATAGCGTAAAGTCCCGACTGGTCCATGAAATCGACGCGCTTCATGCGCATGATGACAAGTTGCGCCGTGTCGGGCACGTCGGCCATGACACGCTGGAAACCCGTCACACTGCCAAAGAAGAGCGGGCCATCGAGACGCTGTATGTAAATCTTGTGCTTTATCTCTTCGGGGATACCGCCTTCGTCAGCCCAAGGGCTTTCCTTGTCGAAAGGCACCATCTCCTGACTGCTATACCTTCCTTCCACCATGTCGCCCATACGCTTCATGAAGAGGACGCAGGCAATGACCATGCCGATGCCAACAGCCGTGAGCAAATCTACGAATACGGTGGTCAAGAAAACGACGATGAGCACGAAAGCATCAGCGCGTGGGATGCGCAGCAAATCGCGAAAGCCTTTGAAGTCGATGATGCCCCAGCCTACCGTAATCAGTACGCCAGCCAAGACGCTGAGGGGGACAAAGCGCACCAGTGCGCCGAGCCCCAAGAGTATAGCCAGCAACAACACGGCATGCACCATGCCACTCAGCGGAGTACGACCGCCCGACTTGACATTGACCACCGTGCGCATCGTGGCACCTGCACCAGCGATGCCGCAAAAGAGTCCTGCGACGGCGTTGCCGATGCCTTGCCCGATGAGTTCACGGTTGCTGTTATGCTTCTCACCTGTGATGTTGTCAGCCACGACACTGGTCAGCAGCGTATCGATGCTGCCGAGGCCAGCAAGGGTAAGCCCCGGTATGATGGCAGCCACAAGGGTTGCGTACCAATCGATAGCACCGAGGTCAAGTCCTTTGGCCATCAAGGGCATCGGCAGTCCAGAGGGTATGCTGCCGATGGTCAGCGCATCGGGAAGTTCACAGCAGAAACACGACACGAGCGTCACCACCACCAGTGCTACCAGCGTAGCGGGGACGCGGCGCGTAAGGCGCGGCACACCGATGATGATAGCGATGGAGGCCAGTCCGAGCAGCAAGGCCGTGACATTGACACCTCCTGCAACTGCCGAGGGAAATCCCACGAGCATATCAATCACCTGCACCGGCGAACTCAATCCGAGCAAAGGATAGACCTGCCCGAGAATGATGATGACGCCAATGCCGCTCATAAAGCCCGAAAGCACGGGGTAAGGTATATAGCGTACATATTTGCCTATGCCGAGCAGCCCGAACAACACTTGGAAGAGGCCGCAGAACATACCTGCCAATGACATGGCCACGATGACGCTGGTGAAGTCACCCTGCGAAGCCACCCAAGCACCACTGACGAGGCTGGCCGTAATGACCGTCATGGGACCCGTGGGGCCACTGATTTGGGAATGTGTGCCTCCAAAGAGGGCTGCAAAGAAGCCCAGCATCGTAGCACCGACAAGTCCCGCCATAGCACCCATAGCGCGTGCTGCGGGGTCGTCAATGCCACCAAAGGCTTGTATGCCGAAAGCCAAGGCCAAAGGCAGTGCAACAATACCTGCGGTAATACCGCCAAAGAGGTCACCTTTAAGATTGGAGAAAATGAGCATGAATGAGTCGTTATATTTAGAAGATGAAACGATGGTCGTCAGCAAGACGCGACACTATCGAGGGGCAAAGTTACAGAAAAAACGCGACATACTTGCGCTTTTCTGCTCAAAAAAAATATATAACGACCTACTACACCCACTTACAAAACAAATCTACTATCGCACGCTTTGTGGAAAATACAGAGTAAAACAGAGCCTATAAGTTGGCTTATCCTTTATGCTTTGAAACGTACTTGTAGGTTTAGTTTCAAATAAAGTGCCCCATCCTTTTCGTATAATTGTCCAAATTGATGTCGTGATGTGCTTGGAGTATCAAAACGAGTATTATAGAACAGATAATCTTCCAAGTCATTGCGATCAAAGAAATGATAGCAAACAATATCCCCATCTTCCTTAACTACTATATATCCCCCAGTAGCATAGAAGCGTCCATTCCAAAGTTTTGATGGTGTCATCCCCAAGGCAAAAGCCAGCAACCATTGTTTCACTTTGTACGCATACATAGGCTGCGAAGAAAGTTCTTTTATACCAAGAGGATCTATCTGCTCAACATAACTCGTCACTTCTGCAATATTACACCCACCACCCCCATAGTAACAACACAGTGCTTCTGCAATAATGCGTTCCAAACCAAGGTCAAGCATCATAAGATTGCTATGCAAAGACTTGGAAACTACGGAAGAAAAAGATATTTTTGCACGATGTTGTTTGAGTAATGCGAACTTCTGCTCAAACTTTTTCTGCGCATTAAATGTATTTATCTCTGATACAGGAAAGCCTGATATGCGAAAAACGAAATTAGTAGCATCGCGATTGGAATTTATTAGCGTAGAGGCCGCTCCTGCCTTTGACTTGATACTATAACCAAGTTCTGGACTTGACCCTGTATCAAGATGGTGAATAGTAATACGAATATCGGCCTTATCCGAAGATTTGGCTTTGATGACATTGCTACCTATTTGCTGCATAAACCGTTCAATCTCTATGTTTCCACTTGTCCCTCTTAACGTGCGTATAAAATTAAAGAGATGTTCAGCTTCTTCGCGAAAGGTTTGTTGTGGAATTTCTACATTTGTAGTCCTACCCGATATTAGGATAGCACGTTTAGCAGCATTAACCTTGTAACAATTACGTTCCACACTATCATCACGAAAGATTTCCAGAATAGGATAATACTTTTCGTCGTAACGATTAAGATGTCCGTCGCCGCAATAGAGTTTACCATCGGCCAATAATTTAAGGAAAGCGTAAAGTTCACTCCATTCACCTTTATTTCCCGTGTGTACCATACGCTATAATATTAAACCGTGCTGACGCAGTGTTACTAAAATCTGCTGTGCTGTTGCTTGAATAGCGGGCACAGCCACACTATTGCCAAATTGCTTATACGCAGAGGCATCAGCCACTACTATGCGGAACGTATCTGGAAAGCCTTGCAATCGCGCCCATTCACGCGGGGTCATCTTACGTATGCCTTCGGTATTCACTTCGCCTTTAATATTTGTCGTGGGCGTTAGATTCTTTTGACGAAAGTCTATCACTAAGTTTCTCTCACGCCCCATACCGCCAACGACTATTGCGTTAGCTATACCCTCATCTGCTATAATCTCGTAGCCAAATCCATTGCCTTTTGCTGTATGACGCGCCTTGTGCTTCCTCAAAGTCTGCAAATACGTTGTAGATAAATAGTACTTGGCTTGCACAGGGTCTTGCTCACGAATATCTATAAAATGCCTATCTACATTCGTCTGCTCGGGATATTGAAAAGCCTCTACTGGAATACCCAAATCTTTGCGAAAGCCAACAATATATATGCGCTCACGATGTTGGGGCACGCCAAAATACATAGCATTGACGATTTGTGGCTCGGGCACTATATAACCTATTTCGTCCAAAGTGTTAAGTATCGTACATAACGTACGCCCTCTATCGTGAATAGCAAGTCCTTTAACGTTCTCGAGAAAGAATGCCTTAGGGCGTTTGCGACGCAAAATCTCGGCAACTTCAAAGAAAAGTGTGCCGCGAGTTTCGGCAAATCCCAGCCGTTTACCTGCAAGCGAAAAGGCTTGGCACGGAAACCCTGCGCAAAGTATATCAAATTCATTTGGTATAAATTGTTTTGTACTTTCCTTTGTTATATCACCAAATGGCACTTCACCATAATTGGCATAGTATGTTCGCTGCGCCTGCTCATCCCATTCTGATGAAAAGACACACATACCACCAAGATTTTGTAATGCCATACGAAAACCTCCAATTCCAGCAAATAAATCTACGAAAGTAAAAGTAGGCTTGCTACAAGTTGGAAATGAAACTTTGGGCACTTCACAAAGTAATGACTTTACACCACTAATATATTTTTCAGGAATACCGCGCTTACAATGTATCGGTGCTGCTTGTTTTAACCAAGAACTCCACAAACGAAATAAAGCATCTCCACAAGGCTCATAGATAGTACCCCATGGTTTATATTTTCCTATGTGCAAGTAATGCGAAATAACAGCAGCCTGCTCTGCAAGCGAAAGCGCACGACAATCTGCCTCTATACTCTCATCGCTATCAACAGCAAAGGTAGAAGCAAAACTTTTGCGATGAATAAAATCAAACAGCCGTAGAAGTTCACTGGATGACACTACGGATTTAGAAATACAAACTTTGCCGCTTACTGGAAAGCAAGAGGTTGAAGCAGCCTTTTTAGAGGTAGGCATAGATATGTGTGTTCTATGCGCAAGTCTTTATTGAAAGGAGAATATTAGACACAAGCACCCAGTATAAAAAATGTGGACATTCTGCTTGTCCACATTCCGGGTGCTTGGCCAGAACCCACATTCATAGACAAGTCAGACGCCCACATTACGATGGGCGTTGGCTCCTTATCCTATGAATGTATTCCTATGCGGCCAAGCTTTGGAATGTTTCAGATAAAGCGCAAACGCTATTTTACCAATATGTTATTGCCACACAGCACAATCAAATTGCAATGCAGCACTGCAAAGATACAACAAAGGCGTGAGACAGCCAAAGTCTCACGCCTTTATTCTCAAAAAATATTGTATTATTAAATACTTCGCCTCACTACAAACGTTCTTTTATCTTATCTACGATGAGCGCGATGGTGGCGTCGCCCGTGACGTTGCACGCCGTGCCGAAACTGTCCATGGCGATGTAGAGCGTCACCATCATGGCTTGCTGCTGCTCATCAAAGCCGATGATAGAAGAGAGCACGCCCAAGGCCGCCATGATGGCACCACCCGGCACACCCGGTGCGGCTACCATCGTGATGCCCAGCATCAGTATGAACCCTAATATGTTCACGAAGTCTATGGGCATGCCATAGAGCATCATCAGCGCCAGGGTGCACGCTGTAATTTTGGCCATCGAGCCAGAGAGGTGTATCGTGGCGCAGAGCGGGATGACAAAACCTGCCACGCCCTCACTCACGCCTGCGGCTTTCGCTCTCTGCAAGGTCACGGGGATGGTGGCTGCACTCGACGAGGTGCCCAGCGCAGTGAAGTAGGCCGGCAGCATCGTCCAGAGCAGGCGCAGCGGATTGCGCCGCGTGACGAGCCCTGCGATGGTATATTGCAGCAAGAGCAAGGTCAGCGTCAGCAAGAAAATGACAGCAATGATCTTGATGAACGCCCCCAGCACAACGCCCACCTTGCCACTGCACGCCATGTCGAGAAACAGCCCGAAGATGTAGGGCGGCAACAGCGGAATGATGACAGCAGAGATGGTGCGCGTGACGATGGTCTCAAACTCCTCGCAGCCCTTGCGCAGCACCTCTGCGCCCGAAGTCGCTATGCCAAGCCCCAGCATGAAGGCCAGCACGAGCGCCGTCATCACGTCCATCACAGGCGGGATGGCGATGGTGAAATACGGTGCCAAGGTTTTCCCCTCCACGTTGAGCGCAGAGAGGCTCAATCCCTCGAGCAGATGCGGAAAGATGCCTTGGCTGACGCCGTAACTAAACAGCCCAGACATCACGGAGAAGCCGTAGGCCAGCAGCGTCGTGATCACCAGCATACGTCCAGCCACACCGCCGACACGCGCTATGGCTGGCGCAACAAGTCCTACGATGATGAGCGGAATGATGAAGCCAAGCAGGCTGCTGAACACGCCACAAAAGGTATTCATGATGCGCGCCACAGCGTCAGGGGCGAACTGTCCCACGCCAATGCCGAGCACGATGGCAAGGATGATGCGCGCGAGTAGCGGAATTTGTTTCAACTTTTTCATGCGTTTCGTCGTTTTAATGGCTGCAAAGGTAATGCTTTTTTCGCGGATAGCCAATTTTTTTGCTTACCTTTGCAGCCGAATACGCTGCCCCACCATGTTTCACCTCCTCCCCACTACCCTTACGCCGCCTGCGCGTTTCACCTACCCCTACTACTACACCCCCGACCCGCTCTGCTGCCTTGCCGCCGAGCAGGTACGGGCCTACATAGGGCAGCAGTCGGCGTGGCAGGCAGAGCTCGCGCGCGGCAAGATGTTTGGCGTCCTCGTATGCCGTGACGCTGGGGGGCGCATAGGCTTTCTCGCGGCTTACTCGGGACTGCTATCAGAGCGCGGCGACTGGCCGTGGTTCGTGCCCCTCATCTATGACTCCCAACAGGAAGACGGCACATTCAAGCGCGAAGAGCGTCGCCTCGATGCCCTGACGCGCGACATCGCGCTGGCCGAAGCGGACGAAGCATTGCAGCAACTGCGTGCGCGTGTATGCACGATAAAAAAGGAGGCCGAGGCCGACCTTGCCGCAGCGCGTCAGCACATCGCCGCGCGCAAAGCCGAGCGTGATGCCGCACGATGCGCAGGCTGCGGCGACGAAGCGGCACGGGTGCGCGAGAGCCAGCACCTGAAAGCCTGTCTGCGCCGCCGCAAGCAGGAGTGGCTCTCGCGCATAGCAGCCGCCGAACTTGCCCTGTGCCCCTACACCGACCGCCTCGACGCACTCCGCCGTCAGCGCAAATCGTCCTCCGAAGCCTTGCAACGCTGGCTCTTCACGCAGTATGTCGTGCGCAACGCTTTGGGCCAGTCGCGCGCCGTCATCGACCTCTTCGAGGGTCTGCCGCCCTCGGGCACTGGCGACTGCTGCGCGCCCAAGTTGCTGCAACACGCCTATCTGCACGGCCTCACGCCGCTGTGTATGGCCGAGTTCTGGTATGGCGCGTCGCCGCGTACCACGATAAGGCACGACGGGGCTTACTACCCGGCGTGTCGCGGCAAGTGCAAGCCGATACTCGACTTCATGATGCAGGGGCTCGACGTTGCCCCCAACCCGCTCGCCGTCGGGGCAGACCTCACGGTGGAAGTGCGCTACAAGGACGACTGCCTCGCCGTCGTGGAGAAACCTGCTGGGCTGCTCTCCGTGCCCGGACGCGACACGCATCAGCCCTCCGTCAGCGCGTTGGTCGCTCGGCTTTGGCCCGAAGCGGACTGTGCACTGCCCGTCCACCGTCTCGACATGGCCACCTCTGGGCTGCTGCTCATCGCGCTCACGCCCAGCACCTTTGTGGCTTTGCAGCGCCAGTTTGCCCAGCGCGAAGTCACGAAACGGTATCTCGCGCTCGTCGATGGCATCGTGCGGCAGCGCACGTTTACCATTGCGCTACCCCTGCGCCCCGACCCACTCGACCGTCCGCGCCAAGTAGTAGATGCCGTGCACGGCAAGCCCGCCCTCACCCGTGGCGAAATCCTGCGCACCATCGGCGCACGCACGCTCGTAAGGCTCACGCCAGAGACAGGACGCACCCACCAGTTGCGCGTCCATTGCGCCCATCCCGAAGGTCTCGGCCTGCCCATCGTGGGCGATGCCCTCTACGGCACAGGTGGCGGGCGGCTGTGTCTGCATGCTGCCGAACTCACCTTTCGCCATCCCCAGAGCGGCGAATGGCTCACTTTTAATGCCGCAAAGCCCGACTTCATTTAGGCGAAGCGCAACGCGCTCATTCACAAACATATAACACATCAACCCCACATGAGTGAAACGACGAGGGCAGACCGTGCAAACTGTCTGCCCTCGTCGTGCGCACGGTCTGGGCAGAGCGTGCGCACCATCTGCGCAGATAGGAAACGCTATCTCATCCTGTGCCTTTCGCCGCTGCCGCCGAGCGCAGGAAAAAAAAGTAGGGCTGCATTTGCCTTTCTCAAAAGAAAATCGTAACTTTGCGGCTGTTTCCGCTATGGATAATCCCGACAGCCGCTTAGACTGCCCCAATAATAACCAAAATCTAATCCCCATTTTGTAATCAATTATGGCAAAGAAAATGATTACCTGCGATGGCAACCAGGCCGCTGCACATATCGCGTATATGTTCAGCGAAGTCGCTGCCATCTACCCCATCACCCCATCCAGCACGATGGCCGAGTACGTCGATGAGTGGGCCGCTCAGGGCCGCAAGAACATGTTCGGCGAGACCGTACTCGTGCAAGAGATGCAGTCAGAGGGCGGTGCTGCCGGTGCTGTGCATGGCAGCCTGCAAGCCGGTGCGCTCACCACGACGTTCACCGCCTCACAAGGTCTGCTGCTCATGATACCCAACATGTATAAGATAGCTGGCGAACTGCTGCCCTGCGTGTTCCACGTCAGTGCCCGCACCCTCGCCAGCCACTCACTCTGCATCTTCGGTGACCACCAAGACGTGATGGGCACCCGCCAGACAGGCTTCGCCATGCTCTCTGAGGGTAGTGTGCAGGAAGTCATGGACCTTGCCGCAGTGGCCCACCTCTCTGCCATCAAGAGCCGCGTGCCTTTCGTCAATTTCTTCGACGGTTTCCGCACCTCGCATGAGATACAGAAGATAGAGATGCTCGAGACGGAGCAACTCTCGCCACTGGTCGATCAGCAGGCCCTCGCCGAGTTCCGCCAGCGTGCCCTCTCGCCCGAGCACCCCGTATCGCGCGGTATGGCCGAGAACCCCGACACCTTCTTCGCTCACCGCGAATGTAGCAACTCCTACTACGACAACGTGCCCGAAATCGTAGAGGGCTACATGAAGGAAATCAGCAAGATTACAGGCCGCAAATACGACCTCTTCTCCTACTATGGCGCAGAAGATGCCGACCGCGTCATCATCCTCATGGGCTCTGCCTCCGAAGCCGCACGCGAAGCCATCGACTACCTCCGCGCCCAAGGCGAGAAGGTAGGTCTCATCTGCGTACACCTCTATCGTCCGTTCAGCGTGAAGCACTTCCTCGGCGCACTGCCCAAGACAGCCAAGCGCATCGCAGTGCTCGACCGCACCAAGGAGCCGGGCGCAAACGGCGAACCCCTCTACATGGATGTCAAGGAGGCCCTCTACGGCACCGCAGACGCTCCCATCGTGGTCGGCGGCCGCTATGGTCTGGGCAGCAACGACACCACGCCCGCGCAGATACTCTCCGTCTATGAAAACCTCGCCCTGCCTACCCCCAAGAACCACTTCACCATCGGCATCATCGACGACGTGACCTTCACCTCGCTGCCGCAGAAGGAGGAAATCGCTCTCGGCGGTAAGGGTATGTTCCAAGCCAAGTTCTACGGTCTCGGCGCAGACGGTACGGTCGGTGCTAACAAGAACAGCATCAAGATCATCGGCGGCACGACGGACAAATACTGCCAAGCCTACTTCTCCTACGACAGCAAGAAGTCGGGCGGCTTCACCTGCTCCCACCTCCGCTTTGGCGACGAGCCCATCCGCTCCACTTACCTGGTGACAACGCCCAACTTCGTGGCATGCCACGTGCAGGCTTACCTCCACATGTACGACGTGCTGCGCGGCATACAGCCTGGCGGCACCTTCCTGCTCAACACCATCTGGGACGGCGAAGAACTCGTGCGCAATCTGCCCAACAAGGTGAAGCGTACCTTGGCAGAGAAGAACATCAAGGTCTATTACATCAACGCCACACGCATTGCCCAAGAAATCGGACTGGGCAACCGCACCAACACCATCCTGCAATCCGCCTTCTTCCGCATCACGGGCGTTATCCCCGTAGAGCAGGCTGTCGAGGAGATGAAGCACTTCATCGTCAAGTCGTACAGCAAGAAGGGTCAGGACGTGGTGGATAAGAACTACGCTGCCGTAGATCGCGGCGGCGAATACAAGGAACTCACCGTCGATGCGGCGTGGGCTACGCTCGCCGACGACCAGCAGACAGCCAGCAATGACCCTGCCTTCATCAGCGAAGTGGTGCGCCCCATCAACGCCCAAAACGGCGACCTGCTGCCCGTAAGTGCCTTCAAGACTTCCGTCGATGGCACATGGCCAGCAGGCACTGCTGCCTATGAGAAGCGCGGCGTGAGTGCCTTCGTGCCGACTTGGGACGCAGAGCACTGCTCGCAGTGCAACAAGTGTGCCTTCGTCTGCCCCCACGCTTGCATCCGTCCGCTCGTAATGACCGACGAAGAAGCCGCAGGCCTCGACGCTGCTACGCTCGAGATGAAAGCCCCCGCAGCATTGAAGGGTATGCGCTTCCGCATGCAGGTCGGCGTACTCGACTGCCTCGGCTGCGGCAACTGCGTCGATGTCTGCCCCGGCATCAAAGTTGGTGGCGAGAGCGTGCCCGCCCTCAAAATGGTACCCCTCGAAGGCGAAATGGGCGAGGCTGCACACTGGGAGTACGGCGTGAAGCACGTCACAAGCAAGCAAGACCTCATCGATGTCGCTGCCAACCCACGCGCCAGCCAGTTTGCTACGCCGCTGTTTGAGTTCAGCGGTGCTTGCTCGGGCTGCGGGGAGACGCCTTATGTGAAACTCGTCACCCAACTCTTCGGCGACCGTCAGATGGTGGCCAACGCTACGGGCTGCTCGTCCATCTACTCTGGCTCCATACCCTCCACGCCCTACACCAAGAACGCCAAGGGACAAGGCCCGGCTTGGGCCAACAGCCTCTTCGAAGACTTCTGCGAATTTGGCCTCGGCATGGTGCTGGCAGGCAAGAAGATGCGCTGCCGCATCACGGAGAAACTGGAAGCCATGATAGCAAGCGACAAGACGAGTGCGGCTTACAAGGACGCTGCTCGCGCATGGATAGCAGGCAAGGACGATGCCACAGCCAGCAAGGCTGCCGCAGAGCAGTTGCTGCCCCTCATCAAGGAGAGCGCCGCTAATGGCTGCGAGACCTGCAAGCAACTCGAAGAACTGAGCCACTTCCTCGTCAAGCGTAGTCAATGGATCATCGGTGGCGACGGCGCATCGTACGACATCGGCTATGGCGGCCTTGACCATGTCATCGCCAGCGGCGAAGATGTGAACATCCTTGTGCTCGACACCGAGGTGTATTCCAACACGGGCGGCCAATCGTCCAAAGCCACCCCGATGGGCGCAATCGCCAAGTTCGCTGCCAGCGGCAAGCGCATCAGAAAGAAAGACCTTGGCCTCATCGCCACCACCTACGGCTATGTCTATGTGGCACAGGTGGCCATGGGTGCCGACCAAGCCCAGTGCTTGAAGGCTCTGCGTGAGGCCGAAGCCTATCCCGGACCTTCGCTCGTCATCGCTTACGCACCGTGTATCAACCACGGTTTGAAGAAGGGTATGGGTAAGGCGCAAGCCGAGGAAGCCGCTGCTGTGGCTTGTGGCTACTGGCATCTCTGGCGCTACAATCCCGCACTGGAAGGCGAAGGCAAGAATCCGTTTACGCTGGACAGCAAAGCCCCAGACTGGGATAAGTTCCAAGCCTATCTCGGCGGCGAAGTACGCTTCCTCAGTATCCGCAAGCAGATGCCCGAGCAAGCCGAAGAACTCTACGCCGAATGTCAGCGCATGGCGCGCAAGAGATACGAAAGTTATGTGCGCATGAGCCGCCTCGACTGGAGCGAATAATACGCGCATAAGATACCATATATAAATACGTAAGCCGCCTGAACGGGAAACCGTTCAGGCGGCTTGCGTATGAGGCTATCGGGAGGTGGAAGTGCAGGCGTCTTGCGTGATGCGCTCCCAATAGACGGAAGTCTCCCAGCGGTTGAGCGGCAGCGGGACGGTAAGGCCGTGGAGGTGGAGACGACGTAGCGTGATGTCGATGAGAGGATTGGCAGGCGTGGCAGTAAAGGCGACAGCCCCCGTGAGATGGTACATGGTGCAGTCGTGCACACAGACACCGCTGACAGCCCCGGGCATCTGCCCCCAGGCTCCGGGCTCGATGAGCACAGCGTAGAGGCTGCGCGGCGCAGGAGGCGACACAGCCTGCCCTTGGGAGGAAGCCAAAGCGGTGCGATGAGGATAAACGCCCGGACCATCGAAGAGCGTATAGCCAATGTCAAGTCCCTCGGCAGGGCCTATCAGCCGCAGGCCGTGGCAGGAAGAGGAGATGTGGCAATCGGTGATACGGCAATGCGTCAGGTAGCATCCTGCTATGGCATCGTCGCCAGTAAGGAGGTCGCAACGGGCAATGAGGATGTCACGACCGCCACGGATGTGGATGCCGTCCCAGCCCTCACGGATGCGGAGATCAGCGAAAGTGCAATCGGCGAGGTCATAGCCGAGAACAGCATAATTGGAGGCACGGGTGATTGTGACACCACGCACTGCGACATGGTCGGCCTCGGCGAGAAGCAACGCATGCGGGCCACGCATACCTTCTTCACCGAGAGCATCAGTGAGGTGGCCGCCATCAATAGTGCCACGACCGCAGATGGTGACATCGGTGACGCCTTGCCCCAAGATGAGAGCGCGTGTCCAGCGCGCATCATCAGCGGCATTGGCGTTGCACGTGCCAAGTCCCGAGTCGTAACGTGTCATCGGGCGCGAAGGCTGATAATGGCGGTACAGGTCGAGGTCTTCTGCGCCGCG
Organism: Candidatus Equimonas enterica; assembly: GCA_018066225.1. Classification (GTDB taxonomy): domain Bacteria; phylum Bacteroidota; class Bacteroidia; order Bacteroidales; family Bacteroidaceae; genus Alloprevotella; species Alloprevotella enterica. The sequence continues at coordinate 6,529 of JAGHRU010000175.1, read as the reverse complement.
CAGGACTGCCCCTTCGGCCAGAAAGAGCACAGTATGGCTGCGGAGCACAACGGTGGCGGTCGGCCATACGCCACGGGGCACGAAGATGGTGTCGCCATCATCCGCAGCAGCATAGGCACGCTGGAAAGCACGCGTCGTGCGGGAGACATCGGCAGGGCGTGCGCCATAGCGCACGATGGAGCGTACACGGGCAGCCGAAAGCGGCAACAAGGCGCAGCACGCCAAAGCAAGAAGTAGGAGTCGGGACATAGGATTTACGATAAAGGATGCTGCAAATTTACGAAAAAGTTTCATACTTCGCGCAAAGCGACGCATGACTTCTGCACGCCTACACCACAAAACGCGCCATACACGGCAGCGTGTATGGCGCGTTTGTTGTTTTTGTTTCAGACGTAAGTATTACGCTTTATGCGCTTTCACCCATTCGCGTGCAGCCACGAAGGCTTCAAGCCACGGCGTGCAGTCGGCATCGCGCAGCGCATCGGGCTTCGTCGGACACTGCCAAGGCAGGAACGCACGCTCCAAGTGCGGCATCATCGCAAGGTGACGCCCATCGGGCGAACAGATGGCAGCGGCAGCGTAGTCCGAGCCATTGGGACAGCCCGGGTAGGCCGCGTAGTTGTAGCGCAACACGATGCCAGCCTCATCTTCTGGCATAGGCAGAGAGAACTTACCCTCACCGTGTGCCACCCAGATACCAAGTCGTTGGCCTGACAAGCCGCCAAACATCACGCTCTGATTGCTTGCCACGGTCACGCCGAGGAACTGGCTCTCAAACTTGTGGCTGTCATTGTGCAACATCTTGGCACGCCCGCCACCAACAAGTCCGAGTTCTACCATCAACTGACAGCCGTTGCACACACCCAGCGACAGGGTGTCAGGGCGCGCATAGTAGCGGTCGAGCGTTGCCTTGGCCTTGGGATTGTAGAGGAAGGCTCCCGCCCAGCCCTTGGCACTACCGAGGACATCGCTGTTGGAGAAGCCGCCGCAGAAGACAATCAGATTGATGTCGTCGAGCGTCTCACGCCCGCTCACAAGGTCGGTCATGGTAACATCTTTCACATCGAAGCCCGCGAGGTAGAGCGCGTATGCCATCTCACGCTCACCATTCGTCCCCTTCTCGCGGATGACAGCGGCGCGAATACCACTCGGCTCACGACGGTCGGGATTGACGCCAAGGGCACGGAAATCACCCTTGAAGTCCAGCGTGTTCCACTCCACAGGCATTGCCTTGTAGTTGCGGAAGCGTTCTGCGGCACAGTCTGCGGCGCATTGCTTCTCATCGAGCAGGTAGGACGTTTCGTACCACACATCGCGCAGGTAGTCGATGCCCAGCAAATAGTCAGCCCCCTCATGGTGCAACAGCAGATGACGCTCGGCACAAGGACGGCCGATGGGCACGAAAGCCACGCCAGCATCGCTGAGGATGTGCTCTACGCTCTTGCGGTCGGCGTCGGCCACCTGCACCACAATGCCAGGATTTTCGGCAAAGAGTGTGCGAATGAGATCGGCCTTGAATACATCAAGGTTCACCTCCATACCACCCTCGGTGTTGGCAAAACACATCTCCAAGAGCGCCGTCACCAGACCGCCCGCGCTGATGTCGTGTCCCGCCAAAAGCAGACGCTGCCCGACGAGTGCCTGTACGGCATTGAAAGCATCGCGGAAGTAATCGGCACGCTTCACCGTCGGCACGTCACTGCCGACGTAGCCAAGGCTCTGCGCCAGCGCACTGCCGCCCAAGCGCAAAGAGTCGAAACTGAAATCTATATGGTAGAGCGTAGATTGGGGCTCGGCAGCAAGCACAGGACCAACCACCTTACGCACATCACTCACCTCGGCACCAGCACTCACGATGACCGTACCCGGCGACACAACTTTCTCGCCGTCGGGATACTGCTGCGCGAGAGAGAGCGAGTCCTTACCCGTAGGCACATTGATCTGCAGCGCACAGCAGAAATCGCTCAACGCCTCTACACCGCGGTAGAGACGCGCATCCTCGCCACGCTGCGCACGGCAAGGCCACATCCAGTTGGCCGAAAGGCTGACACTGTCAAGCCCTTTGGCCAGCGGTGCCCACACAATGTTGGTGAGGGCTTCGGCCACAGAGAGCACGCTGCCGGCCGCAGGGTCGGCAAGACCTACTATGGGCGCATGGCCCAGAGCAGTAGCGATGCCTGCCCGACCGCGATAGTCGAGCGCGACAACGCCGCAGTCGGCCAGCGGCAGTTGCAGCTCACCTTGCGCCTGCTGGTGCGCTATCTTGCCCGTGACAGAGCGATCGACCTTATTGGTGAGCCAATCTTTACAAGCCACGGACTCCATACGCAGCACACGCTCAAGGTAAGCGTCGAGTTGCGCAGCGTCATACTGCATCTCTTCGTAGCGACGCTCCACGGTGACATCCTGCATCACTGTCTTGGGCGAATGGCCAAACATCTGCGCCACATCGAGGTCGAACGGACGACGGCCATCGCCTTGCTGAAAAGCAAAGTGGGCATCTCCTGTCGTCTCGCCCACGACATACATCGGCGCACGCTCGCGCTCGGCAATGCGGCGCACGTGCTCCAGATGCTCTTCCTTGATAAGCAACCCCATGCGCTCTTGGCTCTCGTTGGCAATGATTTCCTTGGCCGAGAGCGTCTGGTCGCCGATGGGCAGGCGCGTCATATCGATGAGGCCGCCACATTCTTCCACCAATTCGCTGAGACAGTTTACGTGGCCTGCACTGCCATGGTCGTGGATGCTGACAACGGGATTGACCTCCTCTTCACAGAGGGCGCGCACGAGGTTGTTGGCACGCTTCTGCATCTCGGGATTGGCACGCTGCACAGCGTTGAGCTCAATGCCGCTGCTGTAACGACCCGTATCGACGGAACTAACGCTGCCACCGCCAAGACCGATGCGATAGTTATCGCCACCGACCACAACAACCTTATCACCCTTCTTGGGCTCTCCTTTGAGGCAGTCACGCTTCGTGCCATAGCCTACACCACCAGCCAGCATAATGACTTTGTCGTAGGCGTACTTCTCGCCATTCTCCTCATGCTCGAAGGTGAGCACGCTGCCCGCAATGAGCGGCTGGCCAAACTTGTTGCCGAAGTCCGACGCACCGTTGGAGGCTTTCGTGAGGATTTGCTGCGGCGTCTGGTAGAGCCACTGACGCTCTGCCATGGCATGCTTGCGGTCGAGATCGACATTGCTATCGCCCTCACGCAGTCGCGGATTGGCAGTCATATAGACGGCCGTGCCAGCGATGGGCCAGCTGCCTGTGCCGCCACCCATACGGTCGCGGATTTCGCCACCCGTACCCGTAGAAGCACCATTGAACGGCTCGACGGTCGTGGGGAAGTTGTGCGTCTCGGCTTTCAGCGAGATGACACTCTCGATGTCTTTCACGCGAAACCAATCGCTCGTCGCGTGGTCCTCTGGCGCGAATTGCTCCACGACAGGGCCAGCGGCAAAGGCGACATTGTCCTTGTAGGCCGAAACTATGCCATGCGGATTTTCCTTCGTCGTCTTCTTAATCATCGCGAAGAGCGACGAGGGCTGCTCTTTGCCGTCAATGATGAAGGTGCCACCAAAGATCTTGTGACGGCAATGCTCGGAGTTGATCTGCGCAAAGCCGAAGACCTCGCTGTCGGTCAGTTTGCGCCCCAACTGCTGCTCCACGCCATGCAGATAGGCTATCTCTGCGGGCGAAAGGGCAAGACCTTCCTGCTCATTGTAAGCATCGAGATCCGTCACCTCTACGATGGGTGCAGGCTGCAGGTCTATCGAGAAGATCTGCTGGTCGAGGCCTTCATACATACGCTGCAACATCGGGTCATAGGTCGCCGATGTGCTCTCCACGGGGAAGTATTCTTCTATACGCGAAATGCCGCAGAGGCTCATGTTTTGAGTAATCTCCACGGCATTGGTGCTCCAAGGCGTTATCATCTCTCGGCGAGGGCCGACAAAGCAGCCTGCCAAAGCGTCGGTAGCAAGATGCTCGGCTTCGCCATAAAGCCAGCAAAGGGCTTCTATCTCTCTTGCAGTAAGGGCATGATTGGTCTCGGTGGCAATGATGCTCTGCTGCGGAGTGCGGAAAAAGGAAATCATAGTAGAGTATATTATAATATAGGTGTCACTTTTGACCGCAAAGTTACACTTTTTTGTCCTATTTCCCAAATTTATTAGCCACGAATACGTGAGAAAAGAAAAAAAATCGTAATTTTGCGCGTGCAAACTAATACGCAACAGTAATGAATACACCACAACAACCAATTCTATTTCAGGAGACCGACAATCAAAGCAGCCTCGTGACCATATTTCAGAAGTGCTTTCATGTGTTCCTGAAATTCTGGCCGTGGTTTCTGGCATCTGCCCTTGTATGTCTGCTCATCGGCTTCATCTATCAGCAGCGCAAGCCACGCGTCTTCCAGCGTCAGTCCGTCATCTTGATAGAAGATGCCGAAGAGACTGGCGGCCTCAGCAAGACCCGTCGTCGCGGTGCCAACACGGCGTTGCTCGAGCTCAACGGCATCAGCGTCAGCGGTAGCCTAAACAACGAAATGTTTGTGCTGACTTCCCGACGCTTGATGGAGAATGTCGTGCGCAACCTTCACCTCGACGTGGATTACACCACCACGCGTGCTATGCACACGGTGGCGCTCTACACGACGCGCCCATTCACCGTGCAGTTTGACCAAGAGGAGAAGCACAGCAGTGCTATGGATGTCAAGATGGAAGACGACGGCACCTTTACGCTCAGCAACTTCCGCCGCAGCAGCGCAGCAGGCGAAGAGGCCAAAAACAGCGATCCCATCCGCGTGAAAGCCGGTCAGCATGTGCAGACGCCTTGCGGCGGGCTCACCATAGTGCCCACGCCCGAAGCGGCCAATTTCGGCAGCAGCAAGAATATCCACGTCACCCATGTCGCTCCGAAAATCGCCGCCAAGGAGTACAGCGCAAAGGTGCAAGCCTCGGAGTATGACAAGGAAAGCACGCTCATCGTCATCACCTGCTCGGACATCAACGCTCGCCGTTCAGAAGACATCCTGCGCGGCATCTTTGAGGCCTACAAGCGCGATGTGGTGGAAAACAAGAACCATGTGGCGCAACACACCGCCAAGTTCATCGACGAGCGCATCGGCATCATCGGCGAAGAGTTGTCGCGCGTAGAAAACCAGATGGCCAGTCTCAAGCAGCGTAATGGCGTCATCGACTTCACCTCCGCTGCCTCTACGCTGGCCAGCGAGACAGCATCGGCGCGTCACGCCACGACCGAGATGGAGACGCAGCTCTCCGTGGCCCAATATCTCTACGACTATGTGCAAAAGGCTGCCACGCCCAAGGAGGTCATCCCCACCGTCGGCAACTTTGGCAACACCAGCATAGCCTCGCAAGTGGGCGAGTACAACAAGCTCCTGCTGGAGCGCAACCGCATGTCGGAGAACTCCTCGGAGAACACCCCCGCCATCCGCGACCTCGACAAGCAACTTACCGCGCTGCGCGGTGCCATCCTCTCGTCGCTGAAATCGTATGTCAATAGCACGAAGTTGCAACTCAGCCATGCCCGTTCCAACGAGAGCGAGTTGCAAGGCATGACAGCCGCTGTGCCGCAGCACGAGCGTCTGGGGCTCGACATCGCCCGTCAGCAGACCTTGAAGGAGAACCTCTACACCTACTTGCTCAACAAGCGCGAAGAAGTGGCCTTGCAGTTGGCCATCAACGAAGCCAACGTGCGCATGGTGGAAGAGCCGATTGGCGCAGCCGGTCCTGTCAGTCCGCGCACGACGACCATCCTGCTCATATCGCTGCTCATCGGCTTGGCCATTCCCGCCCTCGTCCTCTACACCATCAACCTGTTTGACACCACCATCAGCGTGCGTCAGGAAGTGGAAGACGTGGTTAGCGCACCCATCGTGGGCGAACTACCGCACTGGGACACTGCGGGCAAGCACGCCATCATCGGCAAGGGCAAGGCTGGCAGCAACGCCATCACCGAAGCCTTCCGTGTGATGCGTTACAGCCTCAACTTCATGGGGCAGAACGCCAAGGTATTCCTCGTGACATCGAGCACGCCGGGACAGGGCAAGAGTTTCGTGTCGCGCAACCTTGCCACCGTGCTCGCCATGACAGGCAAGCGCGTCATCCTCGTCGATGCCGACATACGCAAGCACACCTCGTCGCACGTCTTCGGCCAGAGCGAAGGCTTGACGGGCTACCTCATCGATGAGAACAACACACTCTCGCTCGACAAAATCATCCTCAGCGATGCCGTGGCAAGCGGCGTAGATTTCCTGCCTGCTGGCGTAGTACCGCCCAACCCCGCCGAGCTGCTGATGTCGCCGCGCTTCGACCAACTCATTGACGCGCTGCGCAGCCGCTACGACTATGTCCTCGTCGATACCACGCCTATGCTCTCCGTGGCCGATGCCAACATCATATCGCGCACCGTCGATCTCACGCTCTTCGTCCTGCGTGTCGGCGTACAGGCTCGTACCTTCCTGCCCGACCTTGAGAAGATGTACAAGGAGAACAAGTT
>JAGHRU010000200.1 GCA_018066225.1 Candidatus Equimonas enterica | reverse complement strand
AATAAGTGTGATGTTACGCATTGTAATGGAAATTAGGAGGCGAAAAGTCGCCTGTGGTTATAATTTTTGTTTGCTGAACTATGCTTCAAACTTGCGACAGCGGATGCGCTTGGGCTCTTCCAAGCCTAAACGCTTGACTTTGTTGAGTTCGTAATCGGAATAAGAGCCTTCAAAGAAGAACACCTTACCATCGCCTTCAAAGGCCAAGATATGGGTGCAGATACGGTCGAGGAACCAGCGGTCGTGGCTGATGACAACGGCGCAGCCTGCAAAGGCTTCCAGACCTTCTTCGAGTGCCCGCAGCGTATTGACATCAATGTCGTTGGTGGGCTCGTCAAGCAGCAGAACATTGCCTTCTTGTTTAAGGGCAAGAGCAAGGTGGAGGCGATTGCGTTCACCGCCAGAGAGCACGCCACACTTCTTCTCTTGGTCGGCACCTGCGAAGTTGAAGCGCGAGAGATAGGCGCGCGCATTGATGTCGCGGCCACCCATACGCATAAGTTCGTTGCCTTGACTGACGACTTCATAGACCGTCTTGTCGGGGTCAATGTCCTTGTGTTGCTGATCCACGTAGGCCAACTTCACCGTCTCCCCGACCTCGAAAGCACCTGCATCGGGCGTTTCGAGCCCCATGATGAGGCGGAAGAGCGTCGTCTTGCCCACGCCATTAGGGCCTATAACGCCGATGATGCCACCGGGCGGAAGCATGAAGTTGAGGTCGTCGTAGAGCATCTTGTCGCCGAAAGACTTGGCCACATGCTGTGCTTCGATGACCTTATTGCCCAAGCGCGGTCCGTTGGGTATGAAGATTTCGAGCTTCTGCTCCTTTTCCTTTTGGTCTTCATTGAGCAGACGGTCGTAGGAGTTGAGGCGTGCCTTACCTTTGGCCTGCCTTGCCTTGGGCGCCATGCGCACCCATTCGAGTTCGCGTTCCAGCGTCTTGCGGCGCTTGCTGGCCACTTTCTCCTCCATTTCGAGGCGTTTGGATTTCTGCTCCAGCCAAGAGGAGTAGTTGCCCTTCCAAGGTATGCCTTCGCCGCGGTCGAGCTCGAGTATCCAGCCTGCCACGTCGTCGAGGAAATAGCGGTCGTGCGTCACAGCGATGACAGTGCCTTCATACTGATTGAGGTGCTGCTCCAGCCAGTCTATGCTTTCGGCATCGAGGTGGTTGGTCGGCTCATCCAGAAGGAGGACATCGGGCTTTTGCAGCAACAGACGGCAGAGAGCAACACGGCGGCGTTCACCACCCGAGAGATGCTCCGCCGTCCTGTCGGCAGGCGGACACCGCAGGGCGTCCATAGCGCGATTAAGGCGCGTGTCCAAATTCCACGCGTCGGTGCTGTCAATAAGGTCCTGCAACTCGCCTTGACGCGCGAAGAGGACATTCATCTTATCCTCATCTTCGTAGTATTCGGGCAGGCCGAACTTCTGGTTGATGTCCTCATATTCGGCCAGCGCATCCACGATGTGCTGCACGCCTTCCTGCACGATCTCGCGGACAGTCTTCTCGGGGTCGAGATAGGGCTCCTGCGGCAGATAGCCTACGCTATACCCGGGTGCAAACACCACCTCACCTTGATAGTCCTTGTCGAGCCCTGCTATGATTTTCATCAAGGTCGATTTACCTGCGCCGTTGAGGCCGATGATGCCTATCTTTGCGCCGTAGAAGAAGGAGAGATAGATGTCCTTGAGCACCTGTTTATTGGTCTGACGTATCGTTTTGGTCAGACCTACCATAGAGAATATTATCTTCTTATCGTCTATTGTTGCCATAATAACATAGTAATTGCGGTGCAAAGATAACATTTTTTTCGCATTTGAGCGAGCATTGCCCGACATTTTTAATTCGCCCCATTTGTATCACCCCTTTCAGAGCAGCATAAATAGCGGTATTTTCACCCATAAACTGATGCTTGCAGTAACACCATTCAAAGCACTGTGTTTCTGCATATTGCAAAGCCCAAAACAGCAGGTCGTAAAAGGCCGCCGCAGACATGGCTTTTCTCGTCTGGGCAGACCGTGAAAACGCTCTGCCCAGACGCTTCACACGACAAGGGCAGAGCGTTTTCACTATCCGGGCAGAGCGTAAAAAGGCATCGGCGCGTGTCGCTCCATGTCGCTTAACGCCGCGCGAAAACAGCACAGCAGACCGCAATCTGCACACTATACTTTACATTCACGCGCGCAAGAAAAGAAAAAAGGCATAAAGTGCACTTCTACAC
>JAGHRU010000160.1 GCA_018066225.1 Candidatus Equimonas enterica | reverse complement strand
TCAGCAAGCAGCGTGACACACTCGTTACCGACACCTTGCATTACGACACACGCTCGAAGTGGACACACGCTATGGGGCCGAGCAATATTTACAGTGGCGACTCCCATATCTACACGGAAGACGGTACTTACAACTCCGAGACGGGAGAAGCGATGCTCTGCTATTCGAAGGGACACCGCTACCGTCCACAACTCTTCAACAAACGCCGCAAACTCGTGGGCGACAGCATCGTCTATGACAAGAAAACGCAAGTGGCACAGGCCTTTCGCAACATCCGTTTTGACGACCCCGACAGCAAGTGTACGCTCATCGGCCATTATGGCTACTACGACGACAGCCGTGGTGAGGCGATGGCTACCGACCGCGCCTTGGCCAAGGAATACAGCAATCCCGAGGATACGCTCTTTATGCACGCCGACACGTTGCGCCTCTATTCTTACAACTTGAAGACAGACTCGGCTTATCGCGTTATGCATGCCTATCCCCATGCACGGGCTTTTCGCAGCGATGTGCAGGTTGTCAGCGACTCGCTGGTCTTCCACTCGGCGCGCCGCCTTTTGTCGCTCTATCGTGACCCTATCGTCTGGAGCGATAACAAACAAGTGCGGGGCGAGGAAATCAATGTATATTGCAACGACTCTACGGTGGACAGCATCTATGTCGAGCGACAGGCTCTGCTGGCCGAGAAAATAGCCGATGACAAATACAATCAGGTGGCGGCGCAGACCCTGCGTGCCTATTACGATGGTGGCGAACTGCGTGAGGGACAAGCGGAGCGCAATGTGCAGATCGTCAATTACCCGATGGAGAAAGACTCCACATATCTCTATCAGAATTTCCTCACGACAGCACGGATGCGCCTTTTCATGGAAAACAAAAAAGTGAAGCGTATCTGGGCCGGACCTGCCAGCGATGGTAAGGTCTATCCCATCGGTACAGCACCTGCACAACATACCCGCCTCGGGGGCTTCGCTTGGTTTGACTACATCCGTCCACTGTCCAAAGACGATCTCATGCAATGGCGCGGCAAGCATGACGGTTCGCAACTCAAAGACAAACCACGCCGCCAAGCACCGCGCCAAATCTTGCCGTCGCCACCCTCTGAGGGTGAAGCAGACGACACTTCGACCCCTTAACCCAGACACCAATGGCTGATATCATACATCTTTTGCCCGATGCTGTGGCCAACCAGATTGCCGCAGGTGAAGTCATCCAGCGCCCTGCCTCTATTGTCAAAGAGTTGATGGAGAACGCTGTGGATGCCGAGGCAACGCGCGTCAAGGTCATAGTGACCGATGCTGGAAAGACCTTGGTGCAAGTCATCGATGACGGCAAGGGAATGAGCGAGACCGATGCCCGTATGGCTTTCGAGCGCCACGCTACGTCTAAGATTAACGCGGCCGCCGACCTTTTCTCCATACGCACGATGGGATTTCGCGGCGAAGCGTTGCCTTCCATTGCTGCTGTGGCGCAAGTGGAGTTGCGCACCCGTCTTCATGATGAGGAACTCGGCACGCTACTCTATGCCCAAGCTTCGCAGGTGACAGGTATAGAACCCGTGGCTTGTCCCGTAGGGTCCAATTTCATGGTGCGCGACCTCTTCTACAACATCCCGGCACGTCGCAAGTTTCTCAAGAGCAACAATACGGAGTTGTCCAATATAGCCACGGAGTTTGAGCGCATAGCGTTGGCTCATCCCGATGTGGCGTTCTCTCTCGAGAGTGGTGGTGCGACGCTTCACAACTTGGCCTCTGGCACGTTTCATCAGCGCATCGTGGCCATCTTTGGCAAGCACATCGATAAGCAACTTATCCCTGTGAATGTGGAGACAGACCAGATACGCATCACAGGATTTGTGGGGACGCCAGAGAGCAGCCGCCGTAAGGGTGCGCGCCAATTCTTCTTCGCCAACGATCGCTATATGCGTCATCCTTATTTCGCTCGGGCAGTGCAGAATGCTTTTGAGCGTTTCATTCCCGATGGAGAGCAGGTGCCGTTTTTCTTGCGTTTGGAGGTCAGTCCCGACGAGATAGATGTCAATATCCATCCCACCAAGACAGAGATAAAATTTCATGAGGAGCAGGTGTATTGGCCCATACTGCACTCTGCTGTACGTGAGGCCGTAGGCCGTTATAGTGCTGCCCCGACCATAGATTTTGCAACGGCCGACAAGCCCGACATCCCCATCTTCAACCCTGATGCCGAGGTGCAGAAGCCAGAGATACACTACGACCCCAATTACAATCCTTTCGCCACATCGACAGCCCCGCAAGGTGGACATAAAGGGAGCAACGCCGCCACGACAGCTGCTGACAGGCAGCAGTGGGAGAGCGTCTATGCCTCTGCCCACGCTGCGATGGAGCAGACGCCGCAGATAGAGCCGTCGGTCTATGGCCATCTTGCGGCCCATGAGCGTGTAGAATGGGAGCAGCAGAGCGATGCTTATATGCAGGTCTTGGGACGCTATGTGCTGACGCCGCATGCCTCGGGTGTGCTGATGGTCGATATGCACCGTGCTCATATCCGTGTTCTCTACGACACTTACAAGCGACAGATGGCCGAGCGTCGTGGCATCACCCAGGGGCTGCTCTTCCCTGAGAAGGTGGAGTGCTCAATAGCCGAAGCCGAGGTGCTCGAAACGCTCTTGCCCGACCTTATGTCCATCGGCTTCGACATCACGCACCTTGGTGGCGGGACGTATGTCATACAGGGCTGTCCTGCCGATACCGAAGGCCTCAATCCCGAGGAGATGCTGCGTGGACTCGTGGCAGAAGCCGCCCAAGCGCCTACCAATGTGGCCGACGATTTGCGCCACACCATTGCGCTCACGATGGCGCAGCGTGCGGCAATGCCTGTCGGCCAGTTGCTCGCCAAGGAGGAGATGCAACACCTGCTGCAATCGCTCTTTGCCACCGATACGCCAGGTCTTACGCCCGACGGCAAGCCTACTTTTGCCGTGTTGTCGGAAGCCGATGTGAAGGCTAAGTTTTCTTGAAGGGGCAAGCCAAAGTTGGCCACATAAGAGATAGAATTAGCGTCTCCACCTATCAAAAACGTGTGCTTGGCTCATTTTTTTGCCTCATTATCAATGTTTTTCTTGCTCAAAAGCCGATATATTCAAAAGAAATATATATCTTTGCAGCCAAGAGGAGCCGTGCCCCTCGTCTGGAAATGGCACATAAACACTTAATTTATTATAAACCATGAAAAAGTTAATGATTGCACTCGCCTTTGTAGGTCTGGGTTTGACCGCAATGGCACAGGAAACCACTGTTCCTGTAAAGAAGTACAGCGTTGCGACCAACAGCTTCTGGGCTAACTGGTTTGTGCAGGCTGGTTACAGTTACACCGCCGCATACTCCTCACAGGAGCACCTCAGCGGTAACGCTCCCAGTTACAATCCTTTCAATGGCGACCGCGGCACCCACGGTTTCACGGTAGCCATCGGTAAGTGGTTTACACCCGGCATCGGTCTTCGTACCAAGATGGACGCTTTCAAGTATAGAAACGTCATCGCCGAAGGTGCTACTGACGATTGGAAGTACTGGAACATTCACGAGGACGTGCTCTTCAACCTGAGCAACATCTTCTGCGGTTACAACCGTACCCGTGTGTGGAACACCAGCATCTATCCCTCTGTGGGCGTTGTACACAACATGAGCACTCGTGCTAACCACTACGACTTCTCTTTCGGTGGTGGTTGGTTGAACACTTGGCGTCTTGCTGACCACTGGAACATCTTCCTTGACATCAACTACATGTTTGCTACGGGTGATGTATTCCAGAACGGTATTGACGATTTCAAGGACCACGACAAGTGCACTGCTCGTCACTGGGATCGTATGCTCAACGCTCAGGTGGGTCTTACCTACAACCTTGGTAAGTGCACTTGGGACAAGGTGCCCGACGTAGATGCTCTTATGGCTATGAACAAGGAGCAGATGGATGCTCTCAACGCTGCTCTCAAGGATCAGCAGGATGAGAATGCTCGTCTCCGCGACCTCCTCGCCAACCAGAAGCCTGCTCAGACTGTCACCAAGACTGAGAAGGAACTCGTCGGCACGGCTTGCAGCGTATTCTTCGACATCAACAAGAGCGAGATTGCTTCGCGCAAGGACCTCGTCAATGTGAAGGAAGTGGCTGACTATGCCAAGGCCAACAATGCCAAGTTGGTAGTAACGGGCTACGCTGACAGCAAGACGGGTAGTGCAGACTACAACAAGGCTCTCTCGCAGAAGCGTGCCGAGGCTGTGGCTGACGAACTCGTGAAGATGGGTGTAAACCGCGACAACATCATCGTCAAGAGCGAAGGTGGTGTAGATGTTGTATCTCCCTTCAGCTACAACCGTCGCGCTACTGTCAAGGTGCAGTAATCACTGTCTCCGATAATACTTAAATAGGGGCGGCGCACCAAGGGGGTGTGCCGCCCTGTTTTTATATTTCTCTGATACCTATGTCCGACGGAAATTTCAACCGCAACCTTTTGCCTTACAACAACTACCAGAGTGGCCTACGCGCCGGTATGTCGCGCATGAAGACGCAAGCCCTGCAAGCCGTGGAGGCGGAACTTGCGGCTTGTGAGCGGCTGACGGAGGCCGAGCGTGCGCAGTTGCTGCACAGTATCAAGCATCGCATGGATGCACAATAGGCGGCCTTTTGGACTATAATATGGGCGAAAAGTGCGCCTATATGGGCAGAAATTTGTAACTTTGCCTCGTCATTAACCATATAGTGACCCCATCGCCACCTCCCTCTCGTAGGAATAGTGGCAGACATACACATATAAGCATCACGCTATCATTGTGGTCTTCCGAAAAAGCGTAGGAAACTTTTCAGAAACAACATTCCACATCAATGATGGTCGGTTGCCGCGTCATTTCGTATGGCGTAGGAGCCTCTTGCCCAATCAAACGATAGATGATGCCTTGCACCTTTTATGGGTGCGGGCATTCTTTGATTGGGAAGAGGTTCATCCTACGCTCCTCGGAAGACCACAAGAGTGACCCGTGCCCTTTTTGTATCGGCGCAGGCCATGCTGGCGACAAACCGAAAGATTGAAGATAGGCGGTGCTTCAACCTATCTTCTTCTTAATATGAAAAACGAAGCATTGTCGCAGGCAAAGTCTGCGAAGAAAGACGAGTTTTACACCGATTACGATGTCATCGCGGCGGAAGTGGGGGCTTATCTGGACTACGACCCTGACACCTTTCGCGGCAAGACCGTGCTCTGCAACTGCGACGACCCCTATGAGAGCAACTTCTTCCAGTACTTCGCCCTCAACTTCAACCGCCTTGGGCTGAAAAGGCTCATCACAACGTGCTACGCTGGTTCGCCCGTGCAGGGCACGCTGTTTCCTCTCGATTGTGGGACAACCCCAAGCCAAAGCGCGTGGCGCACAAACTGATTCTCACCGAAGTGACGGACTGCAACGGCGACGGGAAAACCGACATTGCCGATGTGGAGTGGCTCATACGCAACGACAAGAATGTGCTGACAAAGTTGAGAAATGGGTCGTTTGACTCCAAAGAGTGCGTAGCGTTGCTCGAAGAGGCCGACATCGTGGTGACCAACCCACCGTTCAGTCGATTTCGCGACTTCGTGGCGTTGCTCATGAAGCACAATAAGAAGTTTCTCATCATCGGCAATCTCAACGCCGTGACCTACAAGGAAATCTTCCCGCTCTTCAAGGACAATCGCGTGTGGTACGGCCCCAGCATCAGCAGCGGCGACCGCAAGTTTTATGTGCCCGACGACTACGAATTGCGTGCCGCCGGCTGTGGTGTTGATGACAAAGGCCGCAGGTACATCCGCGTCAAAGGCGTGCGCTGGTTTACCAACCTCGACCACGGTCGTCGTCACCAGCCTTTGAAGTTGATGCCAATGGCCGACAATCTCAAATTTAGTAAGCACAAAGAGGTGCGTGGCAAGGCGGCTTACGACCGCTACGACAACTACGATGCCATCGAAGTGCCCTATACCGATGCCATCCCTGCCGACTATACGGGCGTGATGGGCGTACCCGTGACCTTCTTGGACAAGTATTGTCCAGAGCAGTTTGAGATAATAGATGCAAGAGAAGTTGCATTATATGATAAGCAGAAAGGTAAAAACACTTACCTTATCAAGGATGCTGATGGCACAATAGGGGGCAAACCGACTTATGCAAGAATATGTATCCGCAAAAAGCAATAGCCTATGAAAACGACACTCCAACAAATCACCATCAAAGACATCTGTGCAGGCTTTGTCTATAACGAGCTGGAAGAGAAAGGGCTCTTCGGCATGAACGGCCGCCTCACCATACAGCCCGAATATCAACGCGGCTACCTCTATGCCGACGGCAAGCGCGATGTGGCGGTCATCACCTCCGTCCTCAAAGGCTACCCCTTGGGACTCATCTATTTCAACAAGGTGGGCGACCGCTACGAAGTCCTCGACGGACAGCAACGCATCACCTCGCTGGGACGTTTCGTCACGGGGAAACTCAGCATCGTCGATGCCGCAGGACATCATCAGTACTACGACAGCCTCTCGGCCGAAGAGCGTCAGCACATCGACATGACGCCGCTGCTGGTGTATGTCTGCGAGGGCACGGAGACGGAAATCCGTGAGTGGTTTGAGACCATCAACATCGCAGGCATACCGCTCAATGAGCAGGAGATGCTCAACGCCACCTACTACGGGCCCTTCGTGACACGCGCAAAGGAAGTCTTCTCCAACTCCGGCAATCCTATGATGCAGAAGTGGAGCGCGTATGTCAAGGGCAATCCCAAGCGTCAGGAGGTGCTGCACACCGCACTGGAATGGGTGAGCCACGGCCAGGTGGCTCACTATAT
>JAGHRU010000061.1 GCA_018066225.1 Candidatus Equimonas enterica | reverse complement strand
CACAACACTATGGCGAGGAAGTAGCAGAGGCGGTGTGTATCCTTTACGGAGGCAGTTGCAAACCCACCAATGCAGCAGAACTCTTTGCTGAGCCCGACATCGATGGTGGCCTCATCGGCGGTGCTTCGCTCAAAGCTGCAGACTTCATGGGCATCATCAAGGCAGCACTATGAGATATATAGCCCTGATGCTGTGGCTGATTGCCCTCTCGGTCACTGCGCAAAACACCTATACAGAGAAACTTACCAAGCAGGAAGCGGGTAAGGGAACGGTCGTGCTGCATCAAGATGAGGCCATCACTTCGCTGGTCAATGGCACGCAGCCCGTATCACACCCTGCGGCAAAGCCCAAGGCTGCGGAGACGACGCCCAAGCCTGTCGCCCACGAAGAGACCCCAACACCCGCAGCACACTCCTCTGCTCCCTCAGCAAGCAAGGGGTATGTCTCGGGCGCACGCCATAGTCAGCAGGGCTTCCGTGTGCAGGTCTATACGGGTGGCAACCAGCGTAAGCACAAGCAGATGGCACAGGCTGTCGCTGCAAAGGTGAAAAAGGCGTTTCCTGAGTTATCAACCTATGTGAATTTCAATTCACCGCAATGGATTTGTCGTGTAGGCGACTTCCGCACTCGTGGCGACGCCAACCGCTATGCGCAGAAGATACGCGCCGCTGGCATTTCGCGCGAAGCCCATGCTGTGAAATCTGTGGTGCTGGTCAGATAGTCACGCCCACTTCTCTTTACACTCATCTCAATCAACAACGATACTTTGGACAAGACACAACAACTCATGGAGCATTACAGCGCCATTCTCTGCCTCCTCGGAGAAGATGTGACGCGTGAGGGACTCTTGAAAACACCCAAGCGCGTGGCGCGTGCCATGCAAGACCTGACGCGCGGCTACGATATGGATCCCGTGGCGGTGCTCAACCAAGCCAAATTTCGCGAGGACTACAACCAGATGGTCATCGTCAAGGATATCAATTTCTACTCGCTCTGCGAGCATCACATGCTGCCTTTCTACGGCAAAGTGCACGTTGCCTATATTCCCAACGGCTGCATCACGGGGCTCAGCAAGATACCTCGCGTGGTAGATATATTCAGCCACCGTCTGCAAGTGCAGGAACGTATGACGACGCAAATCAAGGAAGCCATACAGGAAGCCTTGGATCCGCAAGGCGTGATGGTCGTCATCGAAGCGCAGCACATGTGTATGCAGATGCGCGGGGTGGAGAAGCAAAACTCCATTACCACCACCAGCGACTTTACAGGGGCTTTCAATCAGGCCAAGACGCGAGAGGAGTTCCTTAATCTTATCACACACGCGTAACTTTGTTTCGTATAAAAAAAACAAACGAGGTCGTGTCTGCTACTTTTGACACGACCTCGTTGATTTAAGTTGTTGCTGTGAATTGCCAGATAAGAGAATATATGTTTATAGAACAACCGTTTCATTAGTATAATTATAACCGACAAGCATATGGCACTTAATCAAACAAATAAGCTTGTGTGGATTATTGAGACAATCTATAAGGTACGCAAGATTACATTTGAGGATTTAAACCGCAAATGGATGGACAATATTGACCTAAGTGGCGGTGAGGAGATGTTGAAAAGGACATTTCATAAATGGAAAAGGAATATCTTGGACACTTTTGGACTTGTCATTGAATGCGAGAAGACGGCACCATATAGATATTACATTGAGAACGCTGTTGATATGAAGCATAACAGTATTGAGAACTGGCTTCTTAGTACTTACTCTGTTTGCAACTCGCTCATTGAGAGTAAATCGATTAAAGATAGAATAATTCTTGCGGATGTGCCAAGCGGTCGTGAATATCTTGATCCTATCATAGGGGCTATGAAAAAGAATCAGTATATTCACATCACATACTATAATTATTGGAAAGGCGAAACAAAAAATCATTACTTGATGCCGCTATGTGTTAAGTTGTTTCGTCAGCGGTGGTATATGGTGGGCAGAACTTGGCCAGTTATGAATGATATAGTATTTAGTCTTGATCGCCTCCGTGATTTCCGTCTTTCGAGCCATACTTTTGAATTTCCCGACGATTTCAATGCCCAGGAATATTTTGATAGCTGCTTCGGTATTATTGCAGACAAGAACTGTAATGTTCAAGATGTAGTACTCAAAGTTAGTGCAAGACAGGCGAATTATATACGAGATTTACCGATGATGCGGGATGAAAAACAACAAGAAATTGAGCGTACCACAGATTATTGCATCTTCCGCTTACGGGTTCGTCCTACCTTCGATTTCCAACAGGAACTTCTATGGAACAGAGATGAACTTGAAGTGCTCGAACCTCAATGGCTGCGAAAAGAAGTGGCCGATACGATAAAGAGAATGTGGAATAAATACAAAGAATACGAAATATGAACAAAAGTGCTTTTTATTTAGCTGGTAGGCATATATGGTCAAGATACGTTTGAATTCTTCAGCAACTTTGCTATCGTGCAATATTGCGCCTATACATCGGTCAAATACAAGGATTTCCCCAGCGGAACCGTATTACCCTCGCAAGAACTAACCAAAGAACTTATTCGCTATTTGGTTTATAACCGGCAAGGAACTCTCTTCGTCATTATGAGAGGAGCGAGTAAGTGGAAGGAACTCCTTGACCCAGATGTTTGGGTAAAGATGCAGTTTCGCACGATTATCAATAGAAATAAGAGCTAATCGTTGTCGGAGAGGAATCTTGGGTAAATATGGGTTTAAGA
>JAGHRU010000094.1 GCA_018066225.1 Candidatus Equimonas enterica | reverse complement strand
GGGGGGGGGGGGGGGGGGGGGGGCGGGCCGCGAGGGGGGGGCGGGGGCGCGGGGGGCAGCGGAGTTGCAGTCCCACTTCTCCCACCACATCCTGCGCCACATCTGCAACACCGCTGGCATCACCCGCTGGCCCCATCGCCATCTCGATATGGTGCGTCTCGGCCTTGGCCTCTATGGTGTCGATCCGCTGACCAACAAGTCGCTCTCCACCGTCTCTACGCTGCGCACCACTATACTGCAAATCCGCGATGTCGCCGCAGGCACTTCTGTGGGCTATGGTCGCCACACGGTGGTGGAGCGTCCTTCGCGCATTGCGGCACTTCCCATAGGCTATGCCGACGGCCTCGACCGTCACCTCGGCAATCGCCATGGCTACTGCCTCATAGGTGGCCAGCGTGCCGAGTATGTGGGCAACATCTGCATGGATGTCTGCATGGTCGATGTGACCGACATCCCGTGCCACGAGGGCGACAGTGTGGAAATCTTCGGTCCTAACCTTCCGCTGACCGAACTCTCTACGCCGCTCGGCACCATTCCCTACGAGATACTGACCTCCATCTCCGAGCGTGTCAAGCGGATCTATGTCCGCAGTTAGCCGCTGTGTTCTTTCAGCCTACGATGCCACCGCCCTGTGCGGTGGCATCTTTTTTTCCGCCCTCGCGCGCTCATTATAGTGCCCACTAAAATTTATTTTACTGCCCTCTAAAATTTATTTTACTGCCCAGTAAAATGCGTCGGCCTGCCCACGCGCTTCTTCCCGTCTTCCCGTCCTATTCGCGTGTTTTGCCCTTCGGCAAACGCAAATTTCCGCGAATTAGGCCGCAAATTCCCGCAAATTGTGGCTTGTGATTTCCGTTAATGTGGCCGCCGCGCCGCCGTATAGCCTCTATTCTGCCACCTCTGCCTTGCAATTCCCTGCCTGCAAGGCATTATTTTTGCTGCTTTAACACAATTTAACTCTTTCGGGGGGGTAAAATCAAGATTTTAAGTAATTTTGCCGGCGAATTGCGGAGGTTGTGGCGTATTTCGCGCTGCTTGCACTGCATTTTCGCATGACATTCGCCCATTAAACCGCATAGTATTCGCACGTAAAGCAAATGGCAAAATTCATTAAACCATATAATATATCATATCACAATGCTTAAAACTTATGTATCTCCTCGCGCTCGCTTCATCGCGTTGTCGCTCGAGGATTCGCTTTTGGTGGTGCTGAGCAACCCCGAAGCTACTGGCCACGAAGGCTATGGTAAAGACATTCAAATAGGTGGTGCCAGTCACGATGGCTTTGACAAGCAATGCTGGCAACGCGGTAGCGGTGTCACTAACGAATAATGCCGCTTGCCAATAGATGAGAGCACATCGCAGGTAGCCGTTATTATGGCTGCCCTATTCGCGCTGTGCTGCGCATCCCTGTAAGTCAAATAACCATAACACAAAGATAAAAATGAAAACAAAATGTACCTCTCTGCTCGTTGCAGCCGTAGCCGCCGTGGCTTTCGTTGG
>JAGHRU010000063.1 GCA_018066225.1 Candidatus Equimonas enterica | reverse complement strand
CCCTATCGACCTCGCCAAGTCATGAACGGGCTATGCCGCCCTGCGCGTACCTGGGGCGGGACGGAAATACCGCCCCAAGATAATCATCGGACGCGACGCGCGTATGAGCGGCGAAATGGTGAGCCATGTCGTCTGCGGCACACTCCTTGGCATGGGTTTTGATGTAGTCAATATCGGCATCGCCACTACCCCGACCGTGGAAATCGCCACCAAGATGGAGAAAGCCTGCGGCGGCATCATCATCACCGCTTCCCACAACCAGAAGCAGTGGAATGCCCTGAAATTCCTCAACGAGCGTGGCGAGTTCCTTCCCCCCGAAGAGGCCAGTGAAATCGTGCGTATGACCAACACGATAGACTTCGAGTTCGCCGACACCGAAAGCCTCGGGTGCTACACCAAAAACTACTCCTACGACCAACGTCACATCCACCTCATCAAGGGGCTGGAACTCGTGGATACCGATGCCATCGCGCGCGCTCATTTCAATGTCGTCATCGACGGCTGCAACAGCGTAGGCGGCATCATCGTGCCCAAGCTCCTCGGCCAACTCGGCGTGACGCAGGTGACGCAAATCAACTGCGAAGCCACAGGCGACTTCTCGCACAACCCAGAGCCGCTGAAAGAAAACCTCACCGAGATACGCAACCTTATGCGCAAGGGGCGTCACGACATCGGTTTCGTCGTCGATCCCGATGTGGATCGCCTCGCCTTGGTCTGCGAAGACGGCAGCATGTTTGGCGAAGAGAATACCCTCGTCGCCGTGGCCGACTATGTACTGCGCCACACGCCGGGCAACACCGTCAGCAACCTCTCCTCCACGCGCGGCCTGCGCGACATCACCGAGAAATACCACTGCAACTACACACCCGCAGCCGTGGGCGAAGTCAATGTCGTGACCAAGATGCGCGAGACAGGGGCTGTCATCGGCGGCGAAGGCAATGGCGGCGTCATCTATCCCCCGGCTCACATGGGACGCGACGCCCTCGTCGGCATTGCCCTCATCCTGACCCATCTGGCCAAGACAGGGATGCGCGCCACCGAGCTCCGCGACTCCCTGCCGCAGTACTTCGTTTCCAAGAACCGCATCGACCTCGACCCCAAGACCGACATCTACGCCTTGCTGCAACAGGTCAAGGCCATGTATCAAGACGAGCAGGTGACCGACATCGACGGCATCAAGATAGACTTCGCCAACAAGTGGGAACACCTGCGCAAGTCCAACACCGAGCCCATCATCCGCGTCATCGCCGAAGCGCATACCCGCGAGGAAGCCAACGCGCTCTCGCAGCAGATGATGGATCTCGTTTATTCGCTGACCAACAAATAGCCCAAGGGCTCATCCGCTATTGCCACACTCCTCTCGCTCTGCGCCCGCTGCGCCGAGCGAGAGGAGTGTTGCGTAGCGGGAGAAAAGTCGCATCGGAAGTCACTTTTCGGCACAAGGGGGACGACTTTCTCAAAAAATATGTGTAAATTTGCGGGGAAATACCAAACCACAACGCTATGCAAGCCGACAACCATTGCGCCTGTGCCCCTGCCCGTATCCTTATAATATATACGGGCGGCACCATTGGCATGATAGAAAATCCCAAGACTGGTGCCTTGGAAAACTTCGAATGGGCACAGTTTAAGCAGCACGTCCCCGAGCTCGAACGCTTCCCCTACCACATCGATGCCATCAGTTTTGACACCCCCATCGACTCCTCCGACATGGAGCCCAATCAATGGGGCGAGATGTGTCGCGTCATCGCCGACAACTACGCCAATTACGACGGCTTTGTGCTGCTCCACGGCACCGACACGATGGCCTTTACCGCCTCTGCCCTGTCGTTTATGCTCGAAGGATTGGCCAAGCCCGTCATCGTGACAGGCTCGCAACTCCCTATCAGCCAACTCCGCACCGACGGCAAGGAAAACCTGCTGACCTCCATCGAGATCGCTGCTGCCCGCGGCGGCGACGGCCTGCCTCGCGTGCCAGAGGTCTGCATCTTCTTCGAGAACAAGTTGCTGCGCGGCAACCGCACTTCCAAGGTCAATTCCGAAGGCTTCAACGCTTTTCACTCCCCCAATTTGCCGTCATTGGCACACGCTGGTATCCACATCAAATACCGCGACCACCTCATTCGCCGAGCCGACCCCACGCAGACGCTGACACCGCACTACCACCTTGACTCCAACGTGATGTGCCTCACCCTCTTCCCCGGTATCCAGCGCGAAGCCGTAGATGCCGTGTTCAGCATCCCCGGCCTGCGCGCCATCGTGCTGAAAACCTATGGCTCGGGCAACGCGCCGCAGAAGCCGTGGTTTGTGGAGCGTCTCCGACGCCTCAACGAGCGCGACATCATCGTGGTCAATACTACGCAGTGCTCCTTGGGCACGGTAGAGATGGGGCGTTACGAGACCTCTCTCCAGCTCATCAAGGCTGGCGTCCTGGGCGGTTACGACACCACGCTTGAGTGTGTGCTGACCAAACTCATGTATCTCCTTGGCCACGACTACACCACGGAGCAAATCATACGGCTCATGAACACAAGTCTCGTGGGCGAAGTCACCATAGAACAACCGCAAGCCTAACCTCTCACTATGCAGAACATCGCAGTCATCCTCGCAGGAGGCGTGGGAAGCCGCCTTGGCCTCAGCACGCCCAAACAGTTCTTCAAAGTAGCCGGCAAGATGGTTATCGAACACACCATCGACGCCTTTGAGCAAAACCCACATATCCACGAGATAGCCATCGTCAGCAATCCCGCTTACATCGCCGACGTGGAAAACATCGTCCTTTCTGGCGGGTGGAAGAAAGTCAAGAAGATACTCAAAGGCGGCAAAGAGCGCTACGACTCATCGCTCTCCGCCATCAAAGCCTACGAAGGCCGCGAAGTCAATCTCGTCTTCCACGACGCCGTGCGACCTCTGGTGAGCCAGCGCATCATCGACGAGGTGTGCGCCGCCTTGGAGCACCATCAGGCCATCGATGTCACGCTCCCGGCAGTTGATACCATCATCGAGGCCGAGGGCGACTACATCTGCCACATTCCCGACCGCAGCCGGCTGCAACGCGGACAAACGCCACAGGCCTTTGCCCGCAGCGTCATCGCCGAAGCCTATGAACGTGCGCTCAAAGACCCCGACTTCAAAGTCACCGATGACTGTGGCGTGGTCGTAAAGTACATGCCAGAGGTCAAGGTGGCCCTTGTGCGTGGCGAGGAGAGCAACATGAAACTCACCTACAAGGAAGACACCTACCTGCTGGACAAGTTCTTCCAACTACGACGCAGCGCGCTGCCCACCATCGGGGAGGCTGCATCGCTCGAAAGCCTGCGCGACAAAGTCGCCGTAGTCTTTGGCGGCAGTTACGGCATAGGCAAGGATACCGCCTCGCTGCTGCAAGAGGCTGGCGCACATGTGCACTGCTTCGCCCGTAGCAGCACAAACACTGATGTCGCCAAGCGCGACGATGTGCAGGCCGCGCTCCGAGGGGTGGCCGAGGCCGAGGGACGCATCGACTACGTCATCGTGACCGCTGGCATCCTCAACCGCGAACCGCTCACCTCGATGGAGCACGACGTCATACGCGCTGCCGTAGAGACCAACTACATGGGCACCATCAACACCGCCCTCGAAGCCTATCCTTATCTGAAAGAGAGCAAAGGCAAACTCGTCTTCTTCACCTCGTCGAGTTACACCCGTGGCCGCGCGTTTTACAGCATCTACTCTTCCACGAAGGCCGCTATCGTCAATTTCGTACAAGCCATAGCGCAGGAGTGGGAAAACACGGGCATCACGGTGAACTGCATCAACCCCGAGCGCACCAAGACCCCTATGCGTGTCAAGAACTTCGGCATAGAGCCCGATGATACGCTGCTGCGGTCGATGGTCGTAGCAGAGGCCACGGTACGCTCGCTCTTGACCGACTACACGGGCCAAGTCATCGACGTGCGCCGCAGCTAACTCCGGCAGCAACTTGCCTTATGAACGCCCTCTCGCTACAAGGTCTATGCGTCGGTCATAAGCACCACAGGCTGCTCACCGACCTCACGCGCGACATCGCCAGCGGCACGCTTACACTGCTCGTGGGCGACAACGGCTCGGGCAAGAGCACGCTACTGCGCACCTTGGCAGGTCTGCTGCCGCCGATGCGTGGGCATATCCTGTGGTACGGCTGCGACTTGCAGCGCATGTCGGCCGATGAGCGCGCCCACACCCTGTCCGTGGTATGGACTGATCAGCCGCGCCACCTCACGCTCTCCGGACACGACCTTGTGGCTATGGGACGCATGCCCTACACGCCGATGAGCGGTCGTCTCTCGGCTGAGGACAACGAAGTGTGCAAGTGCGCCATGCTGCGATGCGGCGTAGCGCACTTGGCCACGCGCAGCGTGGCAACCCTCAGCGATGGCGAGCGGCAGCGTCTTATGATAGCCCGTGCCTTGGCACAGGACACCCCGGCTCTCCTGCTTGACGAGCCGACCGCCTTTCTCGACCACCGTGGCAAAGCACAGACCTACGACTTGCTCTGCGCTCTGGCGCACGAAGAGGGCAAGACCATAGTGGCGGCTACCCACGACATCGAAGTCGCCACACCGCGTGCCGACGCCGTGTGGCACCTGCCGTAACTGCCCAGTTCGTGTCTGGGCAGACAGTTTTTACGGTCCGGGCAGATAGTTTTTCCTATCCGGGCAGACAGTTTTCACGGTCTGCCCAAGTAGTTTTTCTCTTCCGTTAATCTCATTTTTCCGACCATGATAGTCTGCATCGCCGAGAAGCCCTCTGTGGCCGCCGAGATAGCCCGCATCCTCGGGGCTACCCGCGACTGCCGTGGCCGCAACCGGTGTGGCTACTACGAAGGTAACGGCTATCAGGTGACATGGACCTACGGTCACCTGTGTGAACTCAAAGCCCCCGACGAATACACGCCGCTATGGAAGCACTGGTCGCTGGGGCAACTGCCGATGATACCACCGCGCTTCGGCATACGCTTGAAGCAAGGCGTGGAAGAGCAGTTTGGCATCATCGCTACGCTCTTCGCTGCGGCCGAGCGCATCATCAACTGTGGCGATGCTGGCCAAGAGGGCGAACTCATACAACGATGGGTCATGCAGAAAGCCGGCGTACGCTGTCCCGTGCAACGCTTGTGGATATCTTCGCTCACCGACGAAGCCATCCGCGAAGGTTTCGCTGCGCTGAAGCCACAGAGCGACTATGACTCGCTCTACGAAGCAGGCCTCTGCCGCAGCATCGGCGACTGGCTGCTGGGGATGAACGCCACCCGTCTCTATACGCTGAAATATAGCGGTGCGCACAGCCTCGGTGCGCAGCCACTCTCCGTGGGACGGGTGCAGACACCGACGCTCGCCCTTATCACGGCGCGCGAACACGACATACAGCACTTCCAGAGTGCGCCATACTGGGTGCTCTCCACCGTCTATCGCGACACGACCTTCACGGCCAAGATTGACGAAGACGGCGAGACGGCCACTGGCAACGCCGCCTCACGTTTCACAGACAAGGGCAAGGGCGAAGAAGCCCTGCACCGCATAGAAGGCACACCCTTCACCGTGGTCGATGTCAGCCGCAAGCGTGGCAGCGAGGCGCCGCCCCGACTCTTCGACCTCACTTCCCTGCAAGTGGAGTGCAACAAGCGTTTCGGCTACGGCGCAGCCGACACCCTCAGCATCATACAAGCACTCTACGAGATGAAACTCGCCACTTATCCGCGCGTCGATACCACCTACCTGCCCGAGGACCTCTACGCCAAGTGTCCGCAGACGCTTAACGGCATTGCACCACACTACGGCGCACTCATCGCACCGCTCAGCGGCAAGGCACTGCGCAAGTCCAAGAAAGTCTTTGACAGCAGCAAAGTGACCGACCACCACGCCATCATCCCCACGGGCGTATGTCCGCAAGGGCTCAGCGAGATGCAGCACAACGTGTATGATCTCATCGCCCGACGCTTCATCGCCGCCTTCTACGACGATTGCCTCTTCGCCACGACGGCAGTCACAGGCGAGGCCGCCGACATCACCTTCCGTGCCACAGGCAAGCAAATCATCTCCCCGGGTTGGCGACAAGTCCTCGCGGGCGACAAGCACAGCGATGAGCAAGGCGAGAAAGAAGAAACGGGCAAGACGCTCCCCGACTTCACCAAAGGCGAAAGCGGCGCACACCAGCCCACGCTCACCGAGAAGGAGACGCAGCCGCCCAAACGCTACACCGAGGCTACGCTGCTGCGCGCTATGGAGACAGCAGGCAAGCACGTCGAGGACGAGACCTTGCGCGAAGCCTTGAAGGAAAACGGCATAGGCCGTCCCTCCACCCGCGCCGAAATCATCAAGACACTCTACCGTCGTGGCTACATCGTGCGCAAAGGACAAGCCCTCTATGCCACACAGACAGGCATCGACCTCATCACGCTCATCCACGAGCCCGTACTCAAAAGCGCGGAACTCACGGGACGCTGGGAAAAGAAACTGCGCGACATAGAGCACCACCGCTACGACGCTGCACAGTTTGTAGCCGAACTCAAGACGATGATTACCGACATCGTGACGCAGGTGATGGCCGACAACAGCCAGCGTCAGGTGACGGCAGCCACACAGCCTGCCCCAGCGCGTGGCACTGCTCCCGCATCCGACGCCAAGCAGACCGCAGCCCCAAAACCCAAGAAACGCATCATCCGCGCAGGCAGCAAGTGTCCCAAGTGCGGAGAAGGCAAGGTCATCAAAGGGCACACTGCCTATGGCTGTTCACGCTGGCGCGAAGGCTGCGACTGGCGCAAGCCTTTCGGCAAACAATGACAACAGCAGGAGAAAAAGCGCAAGAGACAAGAGCGGAATTTTGCCGTCCGAGAAATAAATTGTATCTTTGCAGGCGTACACTACGGCAACGCCGCAGCAACCGCCTATTATCACCTCAAACTATACACCCTCTACCATGTTATTTTCGCAACAGACCTATGTCAGCCGTCGCCGCGAGTTGCGTGCTCTCGTCGGCGAAGGCCTCATCGTGCTCTTCGGCAACAACGACGCGCCGATGAACTACCCTGCAAACACTTACAAGTTTCGTCAGGATTCCTCCTTCTTATACTTCACAGGCCAGCAC
>JAGHRU010000055.1 GCA_018066225.1 Candidatus Equimonas enterica | reverse complement strand
TGGATATCTCCGTGATGAGTTCGTCGGGGATGAGTTCTTGCGAGAGGGTTGCCACCCAGTAGAACGCACCTTGCCAGAGGAAGACGGCCACTGCCGTGATGCACGTCCAGAAACCGTAGGAAGCAGCGAGGACAATCATCGTGATGAAGTTGAGCGAAGCGGCAGTTATCAGGTACGACGGGTCGTTGTGTACGGCCAAGAGCACGGGACCCATCATCGAGAGTGTGCCGACGCAGCAGAGCAGGATGCCCGTGGTGATGCCTTCGGCCAAGTTGCTGCCCTTGGCGATGCGCTGTACGGCGTTGTCCATACGCTGGTCGAGTTTGAGAACATTACCAATGAGCGCACCGATGACGATGCAAAACATGAAGAGGACGGGGAAGTGGGAGTCCTTCATGTTGTCGAGCGTGATTTGAATACCGATGAGGAAGGCGCAAAGACCCATAGCCATGTTGAGCACGGTCTTGTACTTCTCTGAAATGCCACGGCGGAAGAAAGCACCGATGGCACAGCCGGCGATAACGGCGATAGCGTTGAATAAGATGATATACATAGGGTGTTTAGGGTGTGTTACAGGGTGTGAGGTATTAGAGATTTAAGGGTTGTGCGTAAAGGGGTGCGGCGTCTTGCGATAGGCCGCTTGCTATGCCGTGTTTTGCTCGGGCCAATTGACGAGGTAGAGATTGCCCGAGGTGCGGGTGAAGGCCGTGTAGAGCCAGCGGAGGTAGGACAGGTCGGCCATGTCTTCGGTAAGGTAGCCTTGATCGACAAACACTTCATGCCAACCGCCGCCTTGGGCCTTGTGGCAGGTCACAGCATAGGCGTATTTGATTTGCAGGGCGTTATAATAGGGGTCTTCTCTTAACGCCTTCATCCTCGCCGCCTTGGTGGTGAGATGCGCATAGTCGGCCAGCACGCTTTCGTAGAGCCTGTTCTGCTCCTCCGTACTGAGCGAGGGCGACTCGCTTTGCAGCGTGTCGAGCAAGACGCGCACCTCTATTTCGTAGTCATCGTAGTCCACGAAGCGGAGCGTGGCATCGGCGAAGGTGAAGCCGTACTGCTCATGGCGGTTGCGAAATCGCACCACCTCGGCGATGTCACCATTGGCGATGAAGTCCATCGGCTGGCTTGCGGGAGCAGCGTCGTCGGCTTCGGGGGCTTCGGCTGGCGTGGGTCTTACCCAGTGGTAATTGTTCTTGACCGCCATGATGATGTCGCCCCGTGTGAGCACGTCCTCGAAGTCGAGGATGCGGGCGCGAATACCATTATTATAGATATTGGCACGCTTGTTGCTGCGGGTGACGACGATGGTGTCGGCGCGTCCCCACTGGCTGTATGACGAGATGAGGGCTTCGATGAGTTCTTCGCCCGGTACGCGCTTCACTTCTTGTCCCTCAACCGGCTGTGTGGTGTAGGGATAGTATTCCACTTGGGGCAGGCAGAGGTCTTCGCGCTCTATGAGGCCGCGTAGCAGCGTGGCGTCGCGGAGTACTGCCGACCGCTCTGCTTGCCGCACGACTTCCGTCAAGTCAGCCTCGCGTACTGTGAGTCCGTAGCCCTCTATGGCCTCGCGAGAAAGCGCGGGACTGAGGATTTCGCCTACGGGAGGCAACTGCGCGGTGTCGCCGACGAGCAGCAGTTTGCAGCCCGGTGCGGAGAAGACGAAATGGATGAGGTCGTCCAGTAAGCACCCTGTGCCGAAGCGCGTACTACCGCCACCTCTGTTGGCTATCATCGAGGCTTCATCGACGATGAAGAGAGCGGCGCGATGCTTGTTCCACCCCCGACTGAAGATGCTGTCTTCGCCCGCAAAGGTCTGCTGGCGATAGATGACCTTGTGGATGGTGTAGGCGGCTTTGTCGGCATTGAGGCTGAACACCTTGGCCGCGCGTCCCGTAGGAGCCAGCAGCACGGTGTCACGGCCAAGGGCTTGCATCACCTTGACCAGCGCACCCACCAGCGAGGTCTTGCCCGTGCCAGCATAGCCCCGGAGTATGAAGGCTTGGTCGCTGCGCGGATCGGCAAGGAAGTCTGCTAACGCTGTCGTTGCCGATTGTTGCCCCAAGGTCATAGCGTGGGGAAAACTATCTGCGATGTGCTGATACAGCGCAGCGCGCACCTCTGCTATGGGATTAGGCGTCTCGCTCATCGGACGATGCTTGGCGGAAAAAGGTGAAATTGACACTGCCGTAGGCGCGGTGCTCTACAAACATCGGGTGGCTGCTGAAATCGTAATCCTTGCCATGCTCCAAGACGAAGAGACCGCCATCGTCGAGCAGTGCGGACTGCATGACGCTATCGGGGAGTTCAGGGAGCTCGGCCAGCGCGTAAGGGGGGTCGGCAAAGACGAGGTCGAAACTGCGACGGCAGCGACTGATGAAGCGCAGCGCGTCGCCACAGATGACGCTCGCTGCCGCATCGCCGAGGTCGCGGAGCATACGGCTGATATGGGCGAAATGCTGACGGTCGCGCTCTACGGCCACAACCTCGGGGCAGCCGCGCGAAGCAATTCCAACGTGATGCTACCCGTGCCAGCGAAGAGATCGAGCGCATGGGTGGTCTCGAAGTCAAGGTAAGCACGCAGAACGTTGAAGAGGTTCTCCTTGGCAAAGTCCGTCGTGGGGCGTGCCTTGAAGTTGCGTGGCACATCGAAATGACGCCCCTTATATTTCCCTGTGATTACTCTCATGACAGTAGCAGGGTGAGGAGTTCGTATGGCATCTCTTCGCTGATGAGACTGGCGTGCTGCGCAAGGCTCTCTTTGGGCGTTAGCCTGTTGAGGTGCACCACATATTGGGTGAGCAATTCGTAAGCACTGCTGGCGGCTGACGATGTCCCCATAATGTGGAAAGCATCACCGTCGGTCTGAATACCCAGACTTGCAGCGGCTTGCAGCAGGTAGTAAGCCACGTCTTCGGCCGAGTGCGTCTCGTAGGTGTTGAGCATCAGCAGCCGATGTCCCGAGAGGATGACAAGCAGGGTGCGTCCTGCTTGGACATAAGCATAGACGTGCTTGCTGCTTTTCCCCGCTTCCGTAGGCAGTGTCATCAAGTGGCGCAGCAGTGGTGTTACGGCCGAGACATAGTGGACAGGCATCCCCAGTCCCGATGTCACGGCTTCGTGAGTTGCTTCGCTCATGCCGAAGAGCAGTGCTGCACCCGCAGAGGGGATGAGGTCGTACATCACGCGGCGTGGCTCGCCTTCTTTCGGCGGAACGCAGTAGTCGTAGAGCGTCGTAATGTGTTCTTCCTCGAAGTCGGCGATAGGCACGAGCGTTACTTCGCCTTGCACCAACACCTGCACGTCGTCTTCACCTGCTTTTTGCAGCATAGGCAGGGTGCGGCTGGCCGATTGCAGGGCGTCGCATAGTGGCAGATTGGTGGGAAGGGGAATGACATCATAGTCAAGGCGCGGCGTGGGCTCGGACGCATAGGCGGCAAAGGCTAAACGCTGACTGTCAATGAGGAGAGAGAGCATAGCAAAGGGAGTCTTGGAAGAGAAATGATAAGCGTGGGGCGGGTGAGGTTGGGTATATGGTCACGACCTCTGGGTGAAGTGCCCAGAGAGCCAGAGCACACAGCCCGTAATGCTGGTGGCGAGGACGACACCGAGGCTGTTGGCTGCGAGGTCGAGCCATTCGCCGGCACGGTAAGTCGTGCAATAGGCTTGCAGGAGTTCCATCACGCCACTAAGGGCGATGGGGAAAACGACGACGCTGAGCACCCACTTGAAGCCGTGCGTGCGGCTTTCCCACCAAATGGCGAGCGATAGCGTCGCGTAGATGCTGGCGTGCACCATCTTGTCTATGAAAGGCGTACTGTCGAGTTGAGTGTGCCCTGTGTACATGAGGGAGAGGGCAACGATGCAGACGGTGAGGCCGAGCGTGAGGGGATAGCGTTGTGCGAAGTTCATTGGGGAGTGATGCGGATGAGTAGTTCGCGGAATATGGTGGCCATCATGGGTTGCACCTCATTGGCTGCCTTTTGTACTTCTTCGTGTGATACTTCTACGATTTTGCCTTCCACACCAAGATCGGTGATGATGCTGATGCCGAAGCAGCGGATGCCGCAGTGGTGTGCCACAATGACCTCTGGCACGGTGGACATACCGATGGCGTCACCTCCGAGGAGGCGATACATCTTGTATTCCGACGGTGTTTCGTAGGTAGGTCCTTGCACGCCGACATATACGCCCTCCACGAGATGGATGCCTTTTTCTGCCGCTATCTCTCGTGCGATAGCCTGTAACTCGCGGTCATACACTTGGTGCATATCGGGGAAGCGTGGCCCTGTCGGGAAGTTGGGGCCGTGGAGCGGATGATCGGGGAAGAAGTTGATGTGGTCGGTGATGAGCATGATGTCACCGATGGCATAGGAGGTGTTGAGACCGCCCGCAGCATTGCTGACAAAGAGGTTCTTGATGCCAAGTTCATACATGACCCGCTCGGGGAAGGTCACTTGCTGCATGGTGTAGCCTTCTTAGTAATGGAAGCGGCCTTCAAGTGCCATAATGGGGCAGCCGCTCAGCCGACCAAAGATGAGTCGGCCCTTGTGACCTTCTACCGTGCTGACGGGGAAGTTGGGAATATCTTCGTAGGGAAAAGCATCCAGCACCTCGATTTCATCGGCGAGATGTCCGAGACCAGAGCCTAAAATGATGGCGGAAGCAGGACGCAGACGGGTGTGTTGCTTTATCCATGCTGCTGTTTCCTGTATTTGCTCATGGAGTTGTGGAATGGGGATTAACATGATGCTGTAAGATTTGGGTGAGAAATTGATGTTGTGCGCCAAAGCAGACCTTGACAGGCTGTACCCAGATGGCTTGGCGTGTCGGGGCTGATAGTGACGTGAGATGGCTGAGACGGCAAGCGTCCTTGGCCGTAGTAATGATGAGCCGTGGCGCTGCAAGGCGGGCGAAAGCGGTCTCAATACGTGCAGCGTCCTTGGCTGTGAAATCGTGGTGGTCGCCAAAGCGAAGATGGGTCACGCTGCTGCAAAGGCTTTGCACATGGCGTAGCAATGGCTCTGGGTGGGCAATGCCTGTCAGTAGAAGCACGTTGTAAGTCGTCATAGCAGCCTTGGGGAGTTTCGCTCCTGGGCAAATCGGCCAAAGTGCACCGTAGGAAAGACTGCTGCTGAGCCAAGTCTGCGGCGTCTTGGGGTGGGGGATAAGAGCATCGGGCTGCTCGTGCTTGGTTGTGATGACGATGTCGGCACGCCTGGCACCGTATCGGCCTTCCCGCAGTCGGCCGTAAGGCAAGATGAAATCGCGCCAATAGGGACGATGTATATCAGTAAGCAGAACGCTCAGTGAAGGCTTAACATAGCGGTGCTGGTAGGCGTCATCGAGGAGCAGGACATCCAGCGTAGTGGCTGCCATCATGTGGCGGATACCTGCCACTCTATCTTCGCAGACGGCTGAGAAGGTGCGTCCAGAGAGCGCGAGATAGATTTCTATTGGCTCGTCACCTACTTCTGCCACGGTGCTCTCGGCAGTCACTTGACGGTAGCCCTTGGTGCGGCGGCCATAGCCTCGGGAGAGGACGCCAACGCGCAGCCCAAAGGCCAGCAGTATCTCTGCAATGGCGATGGTGTGCGGTGTCTTGCCTGTGCCACCAACGGCTAGGTTGCCAATGCTGATGACGGGGATGGAAAAAGACGTACTGGGCAGTATCCCTTTGTCAAACAGCCAATTGCGAAGCCATGTGATCAGCCAATACATAACTCAACGGGGCAGTGGTCGCTGCCGAAGATGTCGCTGCGTATCGCGGCAGCAGTGAGGCGTGGTCGCAGACGCTCGGAGGCCAGGAAATAGTCAATGCGCCACCCTGCATTCTTCTCGCGGGCATGGAAACGGTAACTCCACCACGAGTAGGCATCGCGGAGGTCAGGGTAGAAATGGCGGAAGGTGTCGATGAAGCCAGCCTCCAATAATGCGGTCATCTTGCCTCGCTCTTCGTCTGTGAAGCCTGCGTTGTGGCGATTGGACTTGGGGTTCTTTAAGTCTATCTCCTTGTGGGCTACATTGAGGTCGCCGCAGATGATGACACCTTTCTGCTCGGTCAGGCGCGTGACATAGGCGCGGAAAGCGTCGTCCCACTGCATGCGGTAGTCCAGTCGGCGAAGGCCGTCTTGCGCGTTGGGCGTGTAGACGCATACGAGGTATAGGTCGTCCCACTCTATGG
>JAGHRU010000163.1 GCA_018066225.1 Candidatus Equimonas enterica | reverse complement strand
CCCATGCACCACCCTCCACTTTCCACCACGCGCTCACGCTGTGAAAGCCGCTGCATCGCTGTGCTGCTGATAGGCTTGGCTCTCGGCTTTCTGCGCCCGCTGACGGCGACGGCGCAGAAGTCGCTGGTGCTCCACTCCACCGACATCGTCGGCGCACTGCCCACGGCCACAGGCTTCATCCTCGCGCTGGCGCAGCACGACCGCAAAGGCATTGTGCAACTCGGGCTCTCCACAGCCACCACCGTGGCCCTCAACTACGGCGTCGAAGCCCTCGTGCACAAGCGGCGTCCCGACGGCTCTGACGACCACGCTTTCCCCAGCAGCCACACGTCAGTGGCCTTCGACGGCGCGACATTTCTCATGCGTCGCTATGGGCCGAAATGGGGCATCCCCGCCTATGCCGTTGCCGCCTACACGGCGTGGGGACGGGTCTATGGCAAGCGTCACGACTGGTGGGACGTGCTCGGCGGCGCAGTCCTCGGCGCAGGCTGTGCCCTCATCTACACCCGCCCCTTGCCACGCGATGTGAGCCTCACCATCGCTCCGACGGGCTTTGGTGGCGAGGCCTGCGGGCTGACAGCCACCTTGCAGTTTTAGCCCACAGCAAGCAGCCGAAAACCATCCGTGCAGACCGTTAAAACCATTTAGGCAGACCGTGAAAACGATCTGCGCAGATCGTTTTTCGCGTTTGGGCAAATCGATATACCGCAAACTAAATTAACATCAACATACCCTATGAAAACGATTAGACTATTCCTGCTGACAGCCCTGCTGTCCATGGTGACAGGTAGTGCGTTGGCTGGCAACAACTACTACTCCAAGGTCACCGCTACCGCCACGCCCTCGGGCTCTGGCAAGGTCTATGTAGCGACCGAGGCGAAGACACCCGCCGACACGGACTACGAAGACTCCGACGAGAAGACCCAAAAGACGTCGAGCACAACACACACCTACTACCTCCACGCCCAAGCCACCGACGGCTACGACTTCGTCGGCTGGTTCGACGGCGAGAGTCAAGTCAGCACCGACAATCCCTACACCGCTACGGTGGAAAACTGCTCGGACACGGATGCGACATCTACCACAGTCAATTATACGGCCAAGTTTGCTGCGAAAGGTGCACCCATCATCGCCTTCGCCATCAACGCCACCTACCTCAACATCACGAAGACTTACAAAGCCGAGGTCAGCGTGACTAATGCCACCGCTGACGACCTGCAATACAGCAGCAGCAACACCGCCGTAGCCACCGTGGCTGCTGACGGCACCGTGACCGCTGTCGGCCGAGGCTCTACGACCATCAAGGCCGCCATCGGCAGCGCATCTGCCTCCTACATCGTCACCGTGCTCGACCATAGCCAAGACGGCATCACCCAGATTGGCAACGGCGACTTTGAAGATTGGAGCAACGTCACGGGTAGCAACCACGCGCCCAACAACTGGAACTCCTTTGAGACCGTAGAAGGAAACCTCGCCTCCACGGCCAAAGGCGTGCAAGTGGCACGCGCCGAAGGTCGCCCGGGCAGCAATGGCTACTACGCCGCCGACATCTTCTCGCGCGACGCATTTATGGGCATCATTGCACAGGGCAACCTTACGCTGGGCACGATTATAGCAGGCTCGATAACGGCCAAAGATGCGGCCAACCACAACGAAAGCCACATCGCCGACCCCGCCAAGAGCGAGACCATCGCCGCCATCCCCGACGCGATGAAAGTGTGGGTGAAGTTCAGCCCCATCACCGCCACCGATCAAGCCCGCATCGCCGTAAGCGTACACGACGCGTACGACTACATCACTTACGGCGACCCGAGCCACGACAACGATGCCAACAAGGCGCACGCATTAGCGCAAGCCGAACTCAACTTTGGCGCGTGCGACTGGACGGAAAAGACCCTGCCCTTCTCACCCACGGGCAACACCACAGACGGTCAGAAGTACATCATCGCCAACTTCACCACCAATAAGACGCCGGGCAAAGGCAGCGTGGGCGACCATCTCTACATCGACGACATCACGCTCATCTACAACAGCAGCCTGCGCAGCGCAACCTACGACGGCACACCGCTGACTTTCAACGACGACGCAGCCAGCGTCGATGCCCCCTACGACGCGAGCCTGCTCAGCCTCGACATCGACGGCCACAGCGCAACGGTAGATACGCTCTACGACGCTGCCTCCTGTCTGCTCACGCTCACCGTCAAGGGCGCAGACATCGCTGTCAATCCCACCAACCAGCACATCTACACCGTGCAGTTTGCTACACCGCGATCCGAGGTCACGACCTTCCACAAGGTGCTCACCGTCTGCATCAACGGCCAGACCTCTGCTACCATCCCCGCTGACATCACCTTCACCAAGCGTTCTGATGACACCTATGCCTTCTCGCTGCGCAACTTCGGCGCAACCCTCGGTGGCCAGTACATGGGCGTGGGCAACATCACCGTGGAGGGTCTGCAATACGACGCTGCCACCAACCGCTACACCTTCAAGGGCGACATCACGATTGCTGCGGGCGACGACCCCAGCGTGCCCGCTTGGATAGGCCCGAGCATCGGCGCAGTGCCTCTCGACATGACGGCACAGGTCAATACGGCAGCCGACCTCATGCTCGCCACCATCGACATAGACATGCAGAGCAGCCTCGGCCAAATCATCAAGGTCGTCGTAGCACCCGAGATTGCTATCAGCAAAGACACGCAACTCGAGGCCAACTACACCGACTACCTCGGCCTGCACAACTATAAATATACCCGCACCTTCAAGGCAGGCTGGAACACCATCACGCTGCCCTTCGACTGGGATGCAGCAGCCTTCGGCACAGGCATCATCGACGAGGTGCGCGAGTTTAGCGGCCTCTCCGCCGACGGCGAGACCCTGCTCTTCGCCAAGGTCGATGACACCTCACTGCTGCGCGCTGGCGTGCCCTACCTCATCTATCTCACCGCCGACACCACTGCGCCCATCTACTTCGGCACGACCTGCAAGGCGACGACGCTCGTCGAGGTGCAGCACGACGCATGGCTCTTCCAAGGCAACTACGGCATCCGCCCCGTGCAACCCGAGGAAGTGGGGCTCTTCTACGGCATTGTCAATAACGGCGACGGCACCGCAGAGTTTCGCCGCGCTGGCGAAGGCGCGACCTTCAAGTGCACCGTAGGTTTGTTCGCCTACTTGGGCTTCTACGCCGCTCCTGAGCGCATGAAGATAGGCTTCAGCGAAGCCACCACCGACGGCATCGCCACGGCTAATATAGCGCGTGAGCAGCACATCTACGACCTCAGCGGCCGTCAGACCAAGGCCACCACACGCGGCCTCTACATCGTCGGCGGCAAGAAAATCATCAAGTAACCTCCTAACAACAAGCCTATCACCATGAAGAAATATATTACCCCTATGGCCGACGAGGTGACGCTGCACATCGAGCAGCCCCTCGCCGCCTCCCTGCGCGACACCTCCTCGGGCGATCCGCTCAAAGACCTGACCACTGGCGAAGAAGACTTCGGCGGCGACTTTGATGCCCGCCCCAGAGCGCACAACGACTGGGTCGAAGACTGGGACTAAACACGACCTCATACACAAACTGACGACGCGGCATAGATGCACTTCTATGCCGCGTCGTCAGTTTGTATGTATGCCTCGGCTATTTGCCGTAGTGCGTGAGGATGTATTGCCAGGCTGCCGCCTTGTCGGTAAGGTCGAGGCGTACGTCGGGCTCGAGCGCCTCATCTTCGAGATGGGTGACATCGGGACGCGCGAAATACTTGCAGCACACCGTGCCGAAGACGCCCGTGTTGGGGAGGACATAGGGCAGCACTTCGCCGTAGTGCGACGGCGGGAACGAAGAGGTCGTGCCTACGATGGTGCCGATATGGTTGTCGCGCGCCAGTGTCATCAGCATGCCCGCGCTGCTATACGTACGCTCGCTCATGACGAAGACCACACGGCCGCCGTAGATTTTCTGCCCCTCGATGGGCGGCATCGGCGGCGTAGGACGGCTGTACATCTCGTCGGCATGGCCTTCGGCTTCCCACTGCTGACGCACGGTGGCCACGCCGGGGTTATACATCTCCATTAGGCGCGAGAAGCGGAGATAGGTGGTGAAGTCGCGCAACTGCTCTGCGCGGCAGAGGTGCAGCAGGAGCTCGGTGCAGAGGCCGCTGTTGCCGCCATTGTTGTACTGCGCATCGACCACGAGGGTCGCGATGCCGAGAGAGTCTATCGCGCCAAACATCTCCTCGAGCAGCACATCAAAGCGCGGCAGCGACGCATCGCGCTGGGTGCGGGCATCGGCGCACTGGTTCAGCTGCAAGTAGCACAGGCTGTGCTCGGGCAGCAAAGTATAGTCGAAGAGCGCGTCGTGGCGCGCCATAATGCCCTCGTCATGGGAGACAGGCTCGGCGGCCTTCTGCGCCATTTTCTCGCGGAGGCGCACGCCATAGGTCACGGTGTCCATCAGGTCGGTGTGCTTGTCGTGGAGGCGACCCAGCACACCGTAGAGGAGCTGCGAGAAGGCGGAGTCGGACTTACACTTGCCACAGGCTTTGAGCAGCGCAGGCTGCGTGGATAGGAGACTGTCGCGGCGCGCGCGCTTGGCGTAGTAGGGGTGGGTGTCGGCGAGCATATCGACAAAGAGGATGGCGTCGCGCTGATACTTATTGCCCTTCTGGTAGGCTTTGTTGTGGAGGAAAGGGGCATCGTCGAGCGTCTTCATCTGACGCCACGGCTGCGCCGCTGCTGTCAGCGAGAGACAGCAGAGCAGGAGTAAGAGGAGATGCTTCATGATAGCGTTTACTTGGAGTGGTGGACGATGAGTGTCGTACCTACCGAGAGCGCGGCAGCGGTAGCGACGGTAGCAACAATAATCATAGCAATAGTGATTGGATGTGTGGTGCAAAGATAGTCAAAAGTGGCGGATGCGGCGTTGTAAAAAACAGACTTTCGTTCACACCAGATGCGCTGTGACGATTTTCTTCTTCATCTTGCTGCTGAAATCGTCGCCAAAGGTCTCGGTGAGGCGGCCACCCAGCGTGCGCACCTCGGCAGGGGTGTAGCCCGAGAGGTCGCGGAAGTCGCTGATCATGTGGGAGGCATCGTAGTAGCCCGTCGCCCACGCGATGTCGGAGAGGGTCTGCTCGGCTGGGGCTTGGCGCAAGGCACGCAGCGCGCTGTGGAAACGCAGCAGGCGGAGATAGGCCTTGGGACGCATGCCCACGGTGGCCGAGAAGATGCGGCCAAACTGCTTGGTGCCGAGGCAAGCCGAGGCGGCGAGGTCGGCAGACGAAAGGGGCGGCATCGACGCAGCCTCACAGCCTGTGGCGGGGATGAGGTCGCGGAATACGTCGCTCATGCGCGCCATGTTGAACGCCTCACTGGGGCTGACCGCTGACAGCCGCCGCAGGAAGAAGTCGTCGAGACACTGCACCTGCGCTGCGGTGGTCGGCGCAGCGTGGACGGCGGCAGCAGCAGCCGAGATGTCGGCATCGGCCATGTCCTCGGTCGAGGCATGGGAGAGCGACGCAGGCAACCGCAGGAAGAGGTAGGAGCAGAAGGGGACGAACTCTACGCCCAAGACGGAGAAGTCGCCAGCGGGCGTCGTCACCGTCTCCACGGGGCGGTCGTGGCGGTTGAAAGAGGTGGTATAAAGGCGGTCGCCGTCGTCCCAGCGGACGGGCTGCGCGAGGTAGAAGTGGAGGCTGGCAGCGCCGTTGGAGTAGATGCGCACGGTGCCTTCTGCCGTGGCATGCGCCGTGAGCAGCCAATAGTTGCGGATGAAAGGCTGCAAGGTGGCGTGGCAGGGGATGGTGCGAAACTCCATAGTGACGAGGCCGTGTTATCAGTGCAAGTCGTTGGCAAAACGGCGCAGGTCGTCCCACACCGCATCGCTGAGGCGCGTGCCGACGACCTGTATCACCTCGGCGGCACAGCGTGCGCCCAGCGTGAGGCAGGCTTCGACGGACAGCCCGCGGGCGAAGGCGTAAGCATAGCCTCCGGCGAAGAAGTCGCCCGCAGCAGTGGTGTCGATGACACTACCGACGGGATAGGCTGGCACGCGATAGGTGTGGCCTGCGGTGCGCGCCATAGCGCCGTGGCAGCCCACCTTGACCACCGCGACGCGGCAGTACGCGGCGATGGCTTCGAGGGCGGCTTCGGGCGAGAGCCCCGTCAGCGCGTGGGCTTCCTCCTCGTTGGCAAAGACGGTATCGACCTCGGGGAGTATCTCGCGAAAGAAGTCGAGATGCTCCTCCACGATGTTGTAGGACGCGAGATCGAGGAAGACACGCAGCCCTTCGTCGTGCGCCTTGCGGATGGCAGCGCGGACGAGGTCGTGGTCCTGCACAAGGTAACCCTCGAGAAAGCAGATGTCGTAGCCGCGCCACGACAAGGGCTGGAGGTCGGCCACAGAAAGCTGTCCCGCCACGCCGAGATGGGTGGCAAAGGTGCGCTGGCCGTCGGGCGTGATGAAGGTGGTGGCCACACCCGTGCGACCGCTCCCCGTGGGCGTGAGGCGAATGTCGCGCACGCCTTGTTCGCGTCGCTCGGCAGCATAGAAGTGGCCATTGTCGTCGTCGGCCGTCTTGCCTACGAAGGCTGCGTCACCGCCGAGGTCGGCAAAGCAGAGGATGCAGTTGCCGCCGCTGCCGCCCGTGTGCCGCTCCATCGTGCGCCCTCGCAGTCGCTGCCAGAGGGCATCAAACTGCGCTTCGTCGATGAGGCGCATACCGCCTTTGTAAAGACCGAGTTCGTCGAGCAGGTCATCGCTGTCGATACGCAGGAGAGCGTCCACGAGAGCATTGCCGAAACCTATGATATTGAGCATATTTTGAAGTTTTTTGAAAATTTTTCTGCAAAGATAGCACATTTTCCAAAAAAAAGCCGTACCTTTGCACCGCAATTCTGAAAAGAATGTCCTTCGGAGCGTAAAAATCGCCCATCGGGAT
Organism: Candidatus Equimonas enterica; assembly: GCA_018066225.1. Taxonomy (GTDB): domain Bacteria; phylum Bacteroidota; class Bacteroidia; order Bacteroidales; family Bacteroidaceae; genus Alloprevotella; species Alloprevotella enterica. The sequence continues at coordinate 176 of JAGHRU010000163.1, read as the reverse complement.
ATCAATTTCTGCTTCAGTAGCTCAGTTGGTTAGAGCACCTGACTGTTAATCAGGGGGTCGTTGGTTCAAGCCCATCCTGAAGCGCAAGATTTCAGAATGTACCTGCTTCAGTAGCTCAGTTGGTTAGAGCACCTGACTGTTAATCAGGGGGTCGTTGGTTCAAGCCCATCCTGAAG
>JAGHRU010000002.1 GCA_018066225.1 Candidatus Equimonas enterica | reverse complement strand
GTGTCCTTCAGCGCCGCAATGGTCAGATAGTTGCGGTAGCAACGGATGGTATCTGCACTGACGACATCACACCGCATCTCTGCCAGCGTAAGTTCCAAGGCATGGTTTATGTCCTTTTCTATTCTGTCAGATGCACATCGATAACTGCACATGCTCGAACAGCAAGCAGATGCCATGATAAGGAGAAATATGAGTATGGGGAGTTGCTTCATAATTTTAACACTTCCTGTGCTTAATGAGATAGATGAATAGACCAGACAACAAGCATCCCAGTGTTGTTGTTATCACTGACGCCTCTGTGCCGAAACTGCCGCCTGTGATGAGGTCTGGACCTGTCAAAGTCGCATTCATTATGCTTTCCTCAGTGCCACCGCCTGAAACGACAAGACCAAAAACATTACCTTGCGTGAAATTCCATGCCCAGTGTATGCCTATTGGGAACCATAGGGTGCCAGCATATCGGTATGCAGCACCCAGCAGTAGTCCGGCTTCGACAGTTATTGCTATCGAACTCCATACCGTAGCCTCGGGTTGGAACATGTGAGAAAATCCAAACACGAGCGAGGAAACACCCATTGCCCACCAGCAACCGAACCTCTCGTCAATGAGTCGGAAGAGTACGCCTCTGAATATCACCTCCTCTGAGCACGCCACGAAGAAATTAAAACAAAGATTAACGACTATCATCTCCCAGTGAGGAGATGCATAACTGGCACGGTATGCACCAATCGCGGCCAATATCCCTGTCACGACACAAAAGTATAGCGTCCCTATTGCTATTCCGCCACAGAGTTTCCTTGGATGAGAGGCGGTGTCCTTCCTCCATTCTTTCTCAAATCCCCTTGTCCACAACTGAAACAGCCCAATAATGGCCATGCCGGCAATGATGAAGACAAACGACTCCAGCCACTGCTCTTCTATCATAAAGGCCACTTGCGCTGAAACATATACAATAAGGAAAATCACTACGCCCATCACCAATTCAAGTATCCACTTCCAGATGGGCATTGTCTTGACCTGTAATTCCATACAATGCTATCGTAATCTAAATTGTCGTGAAAGTCGCTAAAAACAGTGTGCCCAGACCGTTGTTTCTATCTGCCCTGACCGTGCGAACAATCTGGGCAGATAGTTTTCGCCTTCCGCCCAGATAAGTCGGCCTTTTACAGCATTTCAGCCTTTACCGGCCAACCAAGCACAGTCATTGCAACGCGAAATATAACAGCGTGAGAGCACCTCCTGCAATAAGGATGAAAGGAATAATCTTCGTAATATCCCAACGACTCGCAGAGGCATCCTTATAACCGCCCGAAACATGGCGGTACTTGCTGACCCTCTGAATGTAAGGGTCTGTTTGCTTCAAAGGATTATGCGCTAAATTAAGCGGTGGGGTAAACGCCTGTATCTGTCTGGACTCCTCCTCGTCAATGTCGGCTTTGTTCTTGCAGACCTTATAGATAAGAATACAGTTATCGCGAAGCCAACTTCGGAGGTCTTGGCAATAGTCCTTGTCCAAATTCGGCTTTCTTTGCTCATCAAGGCTATATGGCATGCCCTTGATAGCCGCAAGACTCCAGCACAATGTGCTGTGGCGTGGATTTCCCTTCAAGTGCATCTGGAAGACACGGTCGTACAGACTTTCCGTTTTCGCTTGACCCACATAAAGCACCCTATACGGTCGGCCATCTACTTCGACGCATGTATATTGCGGCCAATAGCCCTCGATGGCTGGAAGTTCAACGCCATCTTTGAGCAACCACAGATAGACTCCTGGCTGCTGCGGTAGGTTCGCCTCATCCCAGTCGGCCACCTTATATCCGTTTAAGGATATGGCAGCAACCGGCTGCGGCGTGTATCTCACATAATAGTCATACAACGACTCGGGCGTAAGATCGGGGTCGGTCTCAAGATAGGTAATGACTATTTCCAGCGGCACCTCTATGCCATACCGACGGCTTACCTCTTCGATAATATATTCTGGACTGTTTGATACTATGTTATACCATTATCAGATCTGCTGTGACGCTTTTGTATCATCTAAGAATTTCTGCTCTTCTGCTTTCTTTGCCGCTTCTTCTGACTTCTTTTTCGCTTCTTCTGCCTTACGAGCATCAGCACCGGTGTTCCAGTAAGTGATGGTCGTAAAAGATGCAATAGATAACTTTCTTGTATGTCGAAGGTAGATGGATTGGTTTTTCCATTCCCAGACAAACAAGAACTCATGACTGTCATCGTGGTCTTCCATAATCATATTGATGGCATCTTGTGCTTGGAAAGGCTTTTGAGAGACTTCATCAAGCGTCCCAATATGATAGGTACCTATTGTTGTGAGATGCTTTGTACCAAGGGTAAAGTATGATGGTTCTCCATACGATTCCATATAGAGCCGCACCAAACCAAAGAAGTCAAAATCTGAAAGATAGTCCGTAGCAACACCTACCACCTCGTATTTGTCTGTACAAACGCCGCTTCTTGTCGCTTCAGCACTAAATCGCTTGAACGCATACTTCTGATTATTGTAAACGAGCGTCATCGGCATAGCACTCATCATAGCCTCCACCTTGGCTGAATCGTATGGAGCACCAATAGTTATGCCTTGGAAAACGAGTGTGGTGTCAGCGTGTGCTCTATTATCGACCAAAGCCAGAAGTACATTTTCTTTATGCTTCGCAGCACAGGCTACAACAAGAAGCACACAGATGGCATATAAGACCTTATTCATACTATATGGTAATAATACGCTATAAAGAGAGAAAAGGGTGTGCCCATCTATGCTGACGGACACACCCTCGTGGTACAGGTTTTATTGCGCCCTCAAATAAGCAGCCACGTCGAAGTTCATATCAATGAGATTGACATCGGCGTAGCGCGCGAGGAAGTCACCTACGCGACCACTGTCTATGCCTGTAAAATCGACACGGGCCATGAGGTGCAGCCACGGCTGCTGGTCGGGACCTGCATTGATGAAAGCCTGCGAGAAATCTTTGCCATCCTCGCCGAAGGCAACCATAGCAAAAGCTTTGTCCTTGCACCAGAAGTTGAGCTTCGGCGCAGGATTGTCGGGCAAAACGGTCTTGGCCACGGCACGCACCTGACAAGTCAAGCGCTGGAGCAACTGTGCCTGCTTGACGGGCAACTTGGCCTCGTACTTGAAAGGATGCTCAGGGCTGAGCACCTCGCTGTGCATCATGCCATAGACGTCGGTATAGGTGGCGGTGATGTCATAGTAATCGTAATAATTGCCCTCGGGACTGCAATAGAGGGACACATAGAGATTGCCGTTTTCGGGCTTCTGGGGAGCGGGTGCGGGATCGTCGTCACCACCACAAGAAGAGAGTACAAATACGCCGAAAAGGACGGCGAGAGAAAGGGAAAAAATACGTTTCATAGTAGTATCGTTGTTAGTTTACAGAAATGACTTGTCCTGCGCCCTGATAGAGCCGTGCGGACCCATCGAGGAGCACGCCAATGACGGTGATTTGTGGGTCGAGGACAGCATCGGGGACTTCGATGTAGAGATTGCCGGGCACTTCGCTCCAGTAGGCTTTATTGAAGACCTTGTGGTTGAGTATCTGACCAGAACCTACGACCCAGACGCGATGCACATTATTAATCAGTCCCTTGATTTCCACCGTACCATTGGGGCGATAGGGGATATAGAGGTAGATGACATCGCCAGCCTGATTGAGCGCCGTATAGCCTTGAAAGTGCTCGGCAGGGATGCCAGCACGGGTGCCATAGACGGCTTCTTTGTGCTTCTTCGTCCAGCGGCCAAACTCTTTGAGCACAGCCACCTCTTCGTCGGGGATGGTGCCGCCTTCTCGCGGTCCGAAGTCGAGCAGGAGGTTGCCGCCCATCGAGAGGCAGTCGCAGAAGGTGCAGAGGAGTTGGTGCGGCGACTTGAAATTGGTGTCAGTATGCTGGAAGCCCCACGAGTCGTTGATGGTCTGGCAGAGTTCCCAGTAGCGGTCAGTGGGCCGCACGACGGGGATGCCTTGCTCGGGCGTGGCGTAGTCGCCGTAGCCCGTGATGCGCGAATTGACGATGACATTCTTGTTGTACGAGCGCAGCAGGTCGATGATTTCGGCAGCGTGCCAGTTCTCGGCACTCTGCTCCCAGTCGCCATCAAACCAGAAGAGGTCGGGCTTGTAGGCCTTGCAGAGTTCGGTGAGTTGTGCCTTGTTGAAATCGACGAAACGCTGCCAGCGTGCAGGCTCATCGGCAATGGCATAGCGTGTAGAGGTGCGGGTGAAGTTAGGATAGTCGTCGTGGCTCCAATCGACCAGCGAATAGTAGAGTCCAAGATGCAGGCCCGCCTTGCGCACCTCCTTGCAGAAGGGCGTCAGCAGGTCGCGGCCTGCTGGCGTATGGCGCGCCACGGAGAGGGGACCCGACTTGGTGTCCCACAGCGCGACACCATCGTGATGTTTGGAGGTGATGACGGAGTATTGCGCGCCACTCTCACGGATGAGGTCCACCCAAGCCTTGGGGTCGTAGTGCGAAGCGGTGAAGCCGCTGCACTGCTTCATATACTCGTCGTAGGGGAGATAGTTGTTGTAGAACGACCAACTTTCGCTGATGCCATCGACGGCATAGATACCCCAGTGGATAAAGATGCCGAGCTTGGCATCGTCAAACCACTGCATACGCGCTGCCTTGGCAGCATCGGTCTCCTGCGCCACGACAGCAGCAGGCCACCAGCAGCACGCGAGAAGGACAGAAAGGATAAACTTGTGCATATCTTTATCGTTTAGGTAATGAGTTACAAAGAGAGTCAGCAGCCGCCGATGGAGTTGAGCACGATGACCGAGAGGACAAAGGCGGTGATGGCAGCATAGAGCCAGTCGCGCTCACGCAGAAAGCCGATGAGCGAGATTAGCACACGCAGCAAGGGTGTCAGCAGCAGGACGAGCACCCCGAGCTGTATCCACGAGCGTGCTGTGAAGGCACAGATGCCGTGCCAGATGCCTGCGAGCGTGGTATATTCGGTGTGCTGTGTAGCGGCACTGTCATAGCAGAAGTGCCGATAGTCGGGCATAGGCTCTGCGCCATGGCGCACGAGGTAGAGCACACCGCCACAGAGAGCGATGCAGCAAGCCACGGTGACACCCCAGCGCAGGGTGTGCGCTATGAGGCGTTGCAGGTCGGTGGTGTGAGATGGCGTGTTCATGCTTATTGTCAGTGTTCGAAGCCGCCTGTAAAGCCCATGTATATCATATTGATGGCCACGGCCAGTATGACGAGGCAGAAGATGCGGCGCAGCAGACCGACATCGAGTTTATGCAGTAGCCGTGCTCCGGTGAGTGCACCGATGAGCACACCTATCATGACAGGAAAGGCGATGCCGGGCACGATGTTGCCGCGCTGCACATAGACCACGGCGGAGGCGCAGGCTGTGACGCCTATCATGAAGTTGGAAGTCGTGGTGCTGACCTTGAAAGGCACCTTCATGATGCCATCCATAGCAATGACTTTGAGCACCCCGCTGCCGATGCCAAGGATGCCGCTGAGCACCCCCGCCACGAGCATCACGCCGAAGCCGCCGCCGACATGGCGCAGTTCGTAGGCTTTGAGCGTGCCGTCGCGCTGCGGATAGGTGCCAAAGAGGCGCAGGCGTCGCGCCATGGCAGAGCCTACCACGCCGTCGTGGTCGCTGCAGCGACGCTGCTGCGCTGCGGCAGTGAGCAGGAGAACTGCGCCGTAGATGATGGCGATGACGCTGCTGCGTAGCCACACTGCCACGAGAGCCCCAGCGACAGCACCAAGGGTAGTGGCTATCTCGAGCAGCATGCCGAGGCGGATATTGGTGATGCCCTCGCGGACATAGGCGCTGCCGCTACCCGACGAGGTGGCGATGCTGGCCACAAGAGCCGCACCCACGGCGTAGTGGAAGTCGATGCCGAAGCCCAGCGTCAGCACGGGGATGACCACCACGCCGCCACCGAGCCCTGTCAGTGCGCCGACGAGCCCCGCCAAGAGCGAGGCTGCAAGGAGTATGAAGGTGAAGACGAGCGTAGTCATTGACAGAGCGATGAGGGCGTCACCACACGATGGGGCTAATGCCGTGCTGCGTGAGATAGGCGTTGGCCTCGGAGAAATGATGACGGCCAAAGAAACCACGATAGGCCGAGAGCGGCGAGGGATGAGCCGACGAGAGCACCAGATGGCGCGAGCGGTCGATGGTCGCGCCCTTGTGCTGGGCATAACTGCCCCAGAGGATGAAGACGAGGTGCGAACGCTCGGCAGAGAGCTGCTGCACCACAGCGTCGGTGAAGCGTTCCCAGCCCTGTCGCTGATGCGACCCTGCGGCG
>JAGHRU010000057.1 GCA_018066225.1 Candidatus Equimonas enterica | reverse complement strand
CCTGAGAGCCGCCCTTCTCGCCCGAAACGAGAACCTGTGTTGTTGCTGTGGCTTCAGGGAAGGGATACTTTCCGTGCATGTCCTTCACAAAGTATTTGCGGAAAGGAATGAGGAAAAGTATGCCGAGAATACCGCCAAGCAATGATGAGAAGAAGACCTGGAAGAAGTCTACCGTCACTTCCGGATACTTTGCCTGAATTATGTAAAGTGCTGGCAATGTGAAGATTGCACCAGCAACGACAACGCCACTACAAGCACCGATACTCTGGATGATGACGTTCTCGCCGAGAGCTCACTTGCGCTTTGTGGCACTCGACACGCCGACAGCGATGATGGCGATAGGAATAGCAGCTTCAAAGACCTGTCCGACCTTGAGTCCGAGATAAGCAGCAGCGGCACTGAAAAGCACAGCCATGAGCAAGCCCCAGATGAGCGACCACGGCGTCACTTCGCGGTAGGTCTGCGTGGGCTTCATGAGCGGCTGATAGGATTCTCCTTCCGCAAGTGGGCGGAAGGCGTTTTCGGGTAAATGTTTTTCTTCCATGATGTGTTTGGGGGATAAAGTAGCGGCTGCAAAGTTAAGCAAATAAGCCGAAAGAGACAACGATACGCGCCTGTTTTTTGCACCCACCCGACATTTCGACCAATCGGACTGCGCATGTAAAGGCCGTGAGAAGGCCAGAGATGGGCGCGCGACTGCCCAAAGGTGATTTTGGCGCAAGTAGAAGCCAACAAGCCTAACGCCTTGATAATCTACCACTTTCGCCCACACACGCACACGATGCGTACCGAAAATCGCCTACAAACCGGGCAATTTGAGCCAGTAAATCGGGCAAGTTGGCGGAACAAATCGGGCAAGTTGCGCAAACGACTTGGGCAAGTTGGTGGAACGACTTGGGCAGTTCGTGCCGACAAACCGCCCAAACCAATGCAACAAACACGCCAAAACAGCGTTTCGGCGTGCTATTTCGCACAGTTCAGATTGTCAAGATTTTTTCATCTCCTTGCGGCACTTACCGCCAAAGCGACCAATCGGCTAAAAAATACGGCGGCGCACCTGCCCCAACGTGAAGCCCTCGGCACGCGCCGCCTCGGCCAAGGCATCGCGGAGGAAATAGGCTATGCTGCCCACAAAATGCACCGGAAGGTCTGCACGACGATAGGCCTTCACGTTGCGCACAAAGAAGCGACGAAACTCCTCCACCACCATCGCCCGAATGGCCGGATGCGCGATGTGCCGCCCAAGGAAGGGCGCAAACGACGCCAAGTAGCGGTTGGCACTCGGCGCGCGATAGACCTGCGCTATGACGCTATCGGCCGTCACAGCCATCTCCTGCACGAAAGCCTCACACAAGACCTCCGGCAACTGACCCTTGAAGACGTCGCCCACCAACCTGCGCCCCAAGACAGCGCCGCTGCCCTCATCGCCAAGGATATAGCCCAGACATGGGGTATGCGCCACGATGCGCTGTCCATCGTAGAGACAACTGCTGGCACCCGTGCCGAGGATGCATGCTATGCCTTCGGACTGGCCGCACAAACAGCGCGCCGCCCCCACGATGTCGCTATCGACCACCACCGCCGTACAGCCCGTCACCTCGGCGAGCAGACGCGCCATCAGCGACCGCCCCTCCCCCGTGCACCCCGCACCATAGTACGCCACCTCCTTCACCTGCCAATTCCCCTGCAAGAGACGCGGCTGCAACTCGGCCTGCAAACGCGCACGCATCTCGGCCTCGTCCATCGTGAAAGGATTGAGACCCGAGGTTTCCATCACGGCAAGCTCACGCCCAGTAGTCGCGATTTGCCACATCGTCTTGGTCGAACCACCGTCGGCCGTCAGGAGGATAGGTATCTTGTTCATGGGGAAGAAATGGGATAAAAACAGCGCAAAGGTAGCACTTTTTCGCCAAACCCATCGGCGAGTATCCTAAAAAATCTTAAAGCCCACCATATTTTCCGCTTAAAACTTTCGCAGCATCGATAGTTTTTCGTAACTTTGCAGCCGCTTTGATGTGCCTACCATGTCGGCACTCTCCGCCAAGAAACAATAAATAACAACACCATATCATGAAAAAAATTGCCTATTTCTTACTCGGCCTCACCCTCGTCGCTTGCTCTGGTAAGCAAGAGGGCGCCACAGACGAGAGCATGGAGCTCGCCGTCATCAGCGTCACCGCTTCCGATGCAGACCTCAACCAGTCTTACCCCGCCACCATTAAGGGCGTGCAAGACATCGAAATCCGCCCGAAAGTCTCGGGGCATATCACCCGCGTCTGCGTGGATGAGGGTGCTTTCGTCAGCGCAGGACAGACCCTGTTTGTCATCGATGGCACACAGTTTCGCGCTGCCGTCAATCAGGCACAGGCCTCCGTCAATGTAGCACGCACGCAGATTGCTACGCAGCAACTCACCGTGAACAACAAGAAGATGCTGCTCGAGAAGCAAATCATCTCGCAGTATGACTACGACGTGGCCGTCAATCAGCTCGCTTCGCTCAAAGCCCAACTGGCACAGGCACAGGCTGCCCTTTCCAGCGCACGCGACCAGCTGAACTTCTGCACGGTCAAGGCACCTGCCTCTGGCGTTATCGGCACTATCCCCTACCGCGTAGGTGCCCTCGTCAGCAGTGCCAGCCAGGAGCCCCTCACCACGGTGAGCAACCTCTCCAAGATGTACGCCTACTTCTCCATGACCGAGAAGCAAGTGCTCGAGATGACGCGCCAGAGCGGTGGCAGCAAGACCGCCGTAGATGCCATGCCCAGCGTGAAACTTATCCTCGCCGACGGCACCGAGTATGAGAGCCTCGGCCAGGTCAGCATGATGAGCGGTATCATCGATGCCGCCACCGGCTCGGTGCAGATGCGCGCCACCTTCGACAACGCGCGCCACATCCTCCGCTCGGGCGCAACTGGCACCGTCCGCATCCCCATCCACACCACAGGTGCTATCCAAGTGCCGCAGAAGGCCGTCTATGCCATACAGGAGAAGCACTTCTGCTATGTACTGGATAAGGACAACAAAGCCATCGCCACCGAAATACAGATTATGCCGCAACACGACGGCAAAAACTATGTCGTCACCAGCGGCCTTAAAGTGGGCGACCGCATCGTAGCCGAAGGCGTCAATAAGGTGAAGAACGAGATGGTCATCAAGCCCATCACACCGGCACAAAGCGCAGCCAAGCAAAAGAAAGCCCAAGAGCACATGGCTGAAAAGAGAATGCCCAACGAAGACTAAACACAACATCACATAGACCAACGCATCACAATGAAGTTAGATAGTTTCATCAACAGACCGGTGCTATCCACGGTGATATCCATCGTGATAGTCATCTTGGGTTGCTTGGGATTGCTCTCGCTCCCCATCTCGCAATACCCCGACATCGCACCGCCCACCATCTCGGTGAGCACCTCCTATATGGGTGCCAACGCACAGACGGTGCTCAACTCCGTCATCGCGCCGCTGGAGGAGAACATCAACGGTGTGGAAAACATGGACTTCATGTCTTCCTCTGCCACCAACACGGGTTCCGGCTCCATCTCCATCACCTTCAAGCAGGGCACAGACCCCAACATGGCGGCCGTCAATGTGCAAAACTGCGTAGCCAAAGCGACAGGCTTCCTCCCTGCCGAAGTCACCCGCGTGGGTGTCATCACCACCAAGCGTCAGAGTTCGATGCTCATCGTGTTCTCGCTGGTCGATGCCGCCGACCGCTACACCTCGGAGTTTGTGGAGAACTACGCCAAGATCAACCTCATCCCGCAAATCCAACGTATCAACGGTGTGGGTGAAGCCACCGTCATGGGTGGTAACTACTCTATGCGCATCTGGCTCGATCCCGAGAAGATGGCCTCCTACGGCCTTATGCCGACCGACATAGCAGGCATCTTGGCCGAGCAGAACATCGAGGCTGCTCCGGGTAACATCGGTGAGCGCGAAGGCAACACCTACCAATACACACTGCGCTACAAGGGACGTCTGCAAGAAGTGCCCGAGTTTGAGAACATGGTCATCAAATCGACCGACGACGGCAACATCATCCGCATCAAGGACGTAGCACGCGTAGAACTCGGTCGTGAGTCGTACGCTTGGGGCGGTAAGGTGAACGGGCATAAGGCTTGTACCTGCATCGTCTTCCAGCTGGCAGGCTCCAACGCCACCAAGACCATCCAGGACATCGAGTCCACCCTTGACGAAGTGGGACGCAGCCTGCCTCCCGGCATGGAAATCAGCATCGTACAAGACGCCAACGACTTCCTCTTTGCTTCTATCCACGAGGTGGTCAAGACACTCCTTGAAGCCTTTATCCTCGTCTTCCTCGTCGTGTTCATCTTCTTGCAGGATATGCGCTCCACGCTCATCCCGACCATCGCCATCCCCGTGGCATTGATAGGTACGTTCTTCGTGATGAACCTCATCGGCTTCTCTCTCAACTTGCTGACCCTTGCAGCCCTCGTGTTGGCCATCGCCATTGTGGTCGATGATGCCATCGTGGTGGTGGAGGGTGTGCATGCCAAGTTGGACATGGGCTACAAGTCCTCACGCAAAGCCTCTCTTGACGCGATGTCCGAACTCGGCGGCGCTATCGTCTCCATCACGCTGGTCATGATGGCCGTGTTTATCCCCGTCTCCTTTATGGGCGGTGTGACTGGTACGTTCTACAAGCAGTTTGGCCTGACGATGGCCATCGCCATCGGCTTCTCGGCTGTCAATGCACTGACCCTCTCCCCTGCCCTCTGCGCCGTATTCCTCAAAGCCCATGGCGACGAGCGTCCCGTGGGTGAGCGCATCAAGGAAGCCCAAGCAGAGGCTGCCGACATCATGAAGGAAAAGTACAATCCCAAGAAATTGGCTGTGAACTTCCCGCCCAAGGTGACGCTACTGCTCATTGCAGCCGCCATCGTGATGATGATATTGGGCTGGTTTGACTTCGAGAACATACTCTTGAGCCTTGTGGCCATCATCGTGGCTGTCGCAGCCTTGCTCGGTCTGTTCAGCCAGCGCTTCATCGCGTGGTTTAACACATGGTACGACAACTTCCTCGAAAAGTATAAGCGCGGTGTAGAGAAGATTATCACCAAGAGCAAATTGGTGCTCGGGCTCTGTGCTGCCGCTCTCGCCCTCCTTATGTTCCTCATGTGGCAAACGCCTACGGCACTTGTGCCCAACGAAGACACAGGTAACATCATGGGTGTCGTCACGCTGCCTCCTGGCACCTCGCAGGACCGCACGGAGTATGTGCTCTCACAAGTCGATTCTATGGTCGCAGCCTCTCCGCTCGTAGCCACCCACACCTGTATCTCTGGCTACTCCTTCATCGGCGGTCAAGGTCCATCCTATACCTCGATGCTGGTCAAACTGAAACCTTGGGAAGAACGTAAGGGACTTGCCGAGAGTGCTACAATGGTGTTTGCCAACCTCTACCTGCAAGCCCAGAAAGCATTCCCCGATGCCCAAGTGCTCTTCTTCCAGCCGCCTATGATACCGGGTTACAGTGCCAACAACGGCTTTACGCTCAACATGCAAGACCGTACGGGCGGCGACATCAACGAGTTCTTCAAGGTGACGCAAGAATTCCTCGCCGAACTCACCAAACGCCCCGAAATCCAGTCGGCACAAACCAACTTCAACACCAACTTCCCGCAGCAACTCATCGACATCGATGCCGCACAGTGTAAGCGTGCTGGCATCTCTCCTTCCGATGTACTTACGGCACTGCAAGGCTACTACGGCGGTTTGTATAGTTCCAACTTCAACCGTTTCGGTAAGATCTACCGCGTCATGATACAAGCCGAGCAGAGTAAGCGCAAAGACTTGGAGTCGCTCAACAAGATTAAAGTGCGCAACAATCGCGGCGAGATGGCACCTATCACAGAGTTTATCACGCTCACGCCGACGATGGGTCCCGACAACATCAACCGCTTCAACATGTACACCGCTATCACCGTCAACGGCTCACCTGCCGAGGGCTACACCTCGGGACAGGCTCTGCAAGCCATCTCGGAAGTTGCCCAGCAGACACTGCCGCAGGGTTTCTCCTACGAATACTCTGGTCTGACGCGTGAGGAAGCCAAGAACAGCGGCAGTACTACGGCTATCATATTCCTGCTCTGCTTCGTCTTCATCTGCCTCCTGCTCGCTGCACAATACGAAAGTTACATTCTACCTCTGGCCGTTATGCTCTCCGTACCTTTGGTTTGGCAGGCTCGTTCCTCTTCCTCGATATTCGTGGTATCGGCTCATTCATCGGCGGCAATATAGGTCAAATGCTCACGATGATACTCGGTACGGCCGAAAACAACGTATATGTGCAGATTGCTCTCATCATGCTGGTCGGTCTATTGGCCAAGAATGCTATCCTTATCGTAGAGTTTGCACTCGACCGCCGCAAGATGGGCATGAGCATCACTGCCGCCGCTATGCACGGTGCTGCCGCACGTCTGCGTCCTATCCTTATGACCTCTATGGCGATGATTATCGGTCTGCTTCCCTTGATGTTTGCCAGCGGTGCTGGTGCCAACGGTTACCGTGCACTCGGTACGACGGCTATCGGCGGTATGCTCATCGGCATGATATGCCAGATCTTTGTCGTCCCGACACTCTTCCGCATCTTTGAGGGTATCCAAGAACGCTTCAAGCCGATGAACTTCACCGACATTGAGAATGCAGACGCTACGCCCGACATTGAGCAATACACCAAATCTGAAAAACAATAACACTTCGTCGCAATGAAACTATACCGATATATATATATAGCCCTATCGGCATCGCTGCTTACTTCTTGCGGCTTGTACAAGAATTACGAGCGCAATGAGGAGCAAGTGCAGGCCGAGGTACAACATCTCTACCGTGACCCTATGGCCGAAAATGCGCCCCTAACCGTGACCGACAGTGTG
>JAGHRU010000084.1 GCA_018066225.1 Candidatus Equimonas enterica | reverse complement strand
GCGTCGATCATCAGGAGAAGTTCCATCAGATTGTCGGCATTGGGAAACGTCGATTGCACGATGAAGACATCGCAGCCGCGAATGGACTCATCGTAGCAGACTTCAAACTCGCCGTCGGAGAAGCGGGTGGTGGTGGCTTTGCCCATAGGCATACCCAGGTGCTCGCATATCATTTCAGTAAGTTGGCGAGAACTGGTGCAGGAAAAGACCTTGTAATTGTTGTTCATAAGTGAAGAAGAGATTTTGAAGATATGGGATTAGTCGTAATGTGTCGTACTCACCTACCCCTCGGCAGCGCGCTTGAGTTTGCGAAACTGCGTGATGATGGGTTTGAAGTCTTGTGAAGAGTGGATGCCAAAGCGGTTCCAGAGATCGCCGAGGATGACAATGCCCCCGAAGCCATAGTCGCGAAGCATGCTGACATGGTCGAGGGTCATGTGGCCAAAGGCCATCACTTTCTTGCCTATGACGCGGTGCGCGGCAAAGACGCTGAGTTGTTCGGGCGAAAAGTAGGTGGCATCTGTCTGCTGACCCTCTGGTGCGATGGGCGGTGCGAGGAAGACATAGTCGCACATCTTGGTGCGGGACGCGAGTTCCAACGCCGTGTGGCATGTACACGATATTTGCCCCTTGTAGTTGTCGGGCAACTGTGTGTTGCGCTGATTGAGATGGATGCCTCTAAGGCGGTATTCGTGAGATAGATAGAAGTGGTCGTGCACCACGATACGCTTGTGGTAGTTGTCGCGGATGAGCGACAGTAGGCGTTCGGAATAGACAGGCGCACTATCGGGCTTGCGAACGTGCAGCAACTCGAGGCCTTCATCGAAGAGGGCATTCAGGATCTGATGCTCTTCGGTGAAGAAATAGGGCGGCGTCATTAAGATGAGTTTCATGGGCGTGCTCCTCTGCTTTAAGCGACACAAAGCCACACACCTATTGTGTGATTTCCGCTCCGGGCAGACCGTGCTCACGACAAGGGCAGATAGTTCGCACGACAAGGGCAGATAGTTTTCACGACTTGGGCAGGTCGGTAGCCCCCCTGCGGGAGTGCCTTGCTGCGCTGCGTGTGTGCGGCGGCTTTGTTATCGACTGCAAAGTTAAACAATTTCCTCGACATACCGCCGTTTTTATGCCAATTTTTCCAGCCTTTCCTCCGTGGCGGCACATATTGGGTGCAGGGCACGACAAAGGCCTGCTGCAAAGCCACGGGGGCTTGCAACAGGCCTTACTGTTGGTTCGTATTGCTTACGAAAGCGTCTTACTTGACAACGACTTTCTTACCGCCGATGACATAAACGCCAGGCTGCAGACCCTTGATGTCGGTCTTCACGCACTGACCCTTGAGGTCATAGATGGTGGTGTTGCCAGTAGCGGGCTTAACGCTAACTTCGCCGATACCCTCGGTGTCGCCATAAGCGAAGCGGGTGAAGGGCTTGTAAGGAGCGGGCCAGAGGTCGCCCATCTCGTCTTCTGCGCCGAAGCCGTAGATTTCCTGGAGTTCGTTGTAGTCCTTGATGCCCAGCTCATCATCGGCGCTGTAGTTGTCCGTGATGTAGCAGTGCCAGTGGATTTCGCCACCAGTGAGTTCGGAGTACGGGCTCTTGTAGTGAACGACGAGGTTCTTGTCGCCAGCATAGTAGAAAGGCTCTTCGAAGTCGATGGTGAGCGTGTTGTCAATGCCCTGAGCGTCGAGGTCCACGAAGTCATCATAGACGATGGTGTAGTCGTACTTGGTCTGTACGTTGGTCGTGCTGATGCAGTGGTCGTTGGTCTCGGCAATAGCGAGGTAGAAGGGGTAGTCGATGTAGGACAGTGCAGAGGGGTCACCGTCGTACATGAGCTGAAGCTTCATGATGTTGCAGCCAGCCATGTCGGCGAGTTGCTCCTTGGGATAGTAGGTGAAGGACTGACCAAAGTTTTGGTTAGCCGTGATGACGCAGAACCAGTAGGTGGTGTTCTTCTGCTGTACGCCGTCCTCACGGTAGCGCGTACCTACGGAGAGCCAGTTGAGAGCACCCTTCTCCTTGACAGTCACCTTGACGGGATTGACAGTCATATTATCTTCGAGGTAGTTCTCTTGGGCACATACGATGTTGGCACGGAGGTTCTTCACGCCAACCTCATTGAAGGTCACCTTAACGGTCACCTGACCCTCTTGGCCAGCAGCGAGTGCTACGCCTGCTGATTCGCCGATGACAGCGTCGTTTTCGTCGATTACCTGTACGGTGTAGTCACCTTCGGTCACATCGCTGCGGCCGTTGTTGGTGAAGAGTACGCGGCCATTGATCACCTTGCCAATGGGAGCCTCTTCGCTGATTTCCAGACCCTTTATTGCGAAATCGTAGTCGTCGTATTCACGGATTATGACGTCGCGGAGGTTGAGGATACCCATTTCGGCCTTGGAGTGTATCAGGAAGGCAATGTTGTAGTTGCCGTCCTCTGCTACGGTGAAGGGCACGTCGTCCTTGGTGTAGCCATAGTAGGTGTTCTGATAGTCCTTCACGTCCTTGATGACCGTGCTCAAGCCTTCAACGGTGGCCTCTTTACCGATAAGGATTTGGTAATCCTCGGTCGTGCTCTCATCCTTGATAGCGTCGTAGTAAACGGTCTGCTGGGTGCTGTACTCGATGCGATAGTGCTTATCCTTCTTGAGCTTCACGGGAGGAGAAACGAGGTAGTCCTTCGCGCCATTGCCGCAGTACTGATACTGCACGCACTTGTCAAGGTCCTTGAACTGCCAAGTCGTACCGTCGCCCATCTCGTCGGAGTAGGAGCTGCGGTCGATGACAGACCAGAGATCCATGTCGGCCTTGGTGTCGAAGCTGCTCTTCAAGGGAAGCTCGTAGCCGTTACCAAACACAGCGATGTTGGAGGTAGCACTGCCGCCCTTGCCCTTGCTGCTGTTGGCAGTTACGGTGTAGCTGT
>JAGHRU010000013.1 GCA_018066225.1 Candidatus Equimonas enterica | reverse complement strand
GCTTAGAGGAGTTTTACAAATTCGTCAAACAAAAACTCGGTGTCGAGCGGGCCAGAACACGACTCGGGGTGGAACTGCGCCGAGAACCAAGGATTAGTCTTGTGGCGTACCCCTTCGTTGCTGCCGTCGTTCATATTCACAAAGAGCGGTTCCCAATCAGCGGGCAGCGTGTCGGCGTGCACCGCATAGCCGTGATTTTGCGAAGTGATGAAGCAGCGGTTGATGCCGACCATGCGCACCGGCTGATTGTGGGAGCGATGACCGTATTTCAGTTTATATATGGTCGCGCCTGCTGCCTTCGAAAGCAGTTGGTTGCCCATGCAGATACCCATGCAGGGCAGGGGCGTCTCGCGCTCGAGAAACTTGCGAATGTTCTCTACGGCTGCGCTGCATGTGTCGGGATCGCCTGGGCCGTTGGAGAGGAAAAGACCGTCAAACGCCAAATTGTTGAAGTCGTAGTCCCAAGGTACGCGGATGACTTCTACGCCGCGACGTATGAGGCAGCGCAGGATATTGTGCTTCACGCCGCAATCGACGAGGACGACTTTCTTGTGACCTTCTCCTGCGTTGTAGCGGATGATGTCCTTGCAACTGACCTCTGCCACAAAGTTGATGCCAGCATATTCGGCCGAAGGTACGTCGTCGGGCGTGTCGTCAAAGAGTATCTTGCCCATCATTACGCCATGCTCGCGGAGCACCTTGGTAAGTTGGCGCACATCAATGCCCGTGATGCCAGGGACGTGTTCGCGTTTGAGCCATTCGGCCAAGGTCTCGGTGCCGTTCCAGTGGGAGTATTCACGGCTGTAGTCGCTCACTATGATGGCGCGGGCATGGATTTTCTCGCTTTCCATATAGGTCGCTACGCCGTTTGGCTCGATGGTGAGTGGCGGTACGCCGTAGTTGCCCACGAGAGGGAAGGTGAGTGCCATGAGTTGGCCCGCATAAGAGGGGTCGGTGAGGCTTTCGGGGTAGCCCATCATGGCGGTGTTGAATACTACTTCGCCCGCTACTGGTGCTTCATAGCCAAAGGAAGTGCCGTGGAAACGGGTGCCATCTTCAAGAAGGAGCGTGACTTTGCGCATAGTGTTGGAGATTCTATGAGGTTCTATCGTGATATTCTATTTTCGTAATAGTCGATGAAGGCTTGATTGACGCGCTTGGTGCCGCCAGGGGTAGGGTAGTGCCCAGTGAAGTACCAGTCGCCGGGATTGTGAGGGCAGGCCGCGTGCAGCCCTTCGATGGAGAGATAGACGAGATGTATCTCGGTCTTGACACCTTCGGGGCGCAGCATTTCGGCCATCTTCGCGCTGATTTCGTCCGCCGTGAAGGGATCGTAGAGTTCGCGTACATAGTTTTCCGTTTCTTCCATCGGCTTGTTCTGCTGCGCCTTACACTTGCGGTAAATGTCTTCGAGGCGTTGCCAAAGCCCGCGCTCGTCGTGCAAGGCTATCATGGCACGGAAGGCGATGAACTCGTCCATACGGGCCATGTCGATGCCGTAGTAGTCGGGGTAGCGCACCTGTGGTGAACTGCTCACCACCACGATGCGCTTGGGATGCAAGCGGTCGAGGATGCGGATGATGCTCTCGCGCAAGGTTGTGCCACGCACGATGCTGTCATCGATGATGACGAGATTGTCTTTGTAGGGACGCAGACAGCCGTAGGTGATGTCATAGACATGGGCAGCGAGGTCTTTGCGGGAGTTGCCCTCGGCGATGAAAGTGCGCATCTTGATGTCTTTCCACGCCACTTTCTCCGAGCGTATGCGGCGCGACAGCACGGCGTTGAAGTTCTCTTCGGTGGCCATATCGTCGGCGATAAGTCGCTGTATAGCCTTTGTCTTTTCGCTGTTGAGATAGGCGTCGAAGCCTTCGAGCAGGCCATAGTAGGCGGCTTCGGCGGTGTTGGGAATGTAAGAGAATACCGTGTCATCCACTTCGCCATTGATGGCTTCGAGAATGGCCGGCACCAAGCCGCGTCCCATCTCCTTGCGCTCGTTGTAGATGTCGCAGTCGCTGCCACGCGAGAAATAGACGCGCTCGAAGGAACAGGCAGCGTAGTTTTTCGGCTCCAAAATCTGCTCGAGGCGAAGGCCTCCGCGCTTGTCCATGATGATGGCTTCGCCGGGCTTGAGTTCCTTGACTTCTTCGGCTTCTACATCGAGCGACGTCTGGATGACAGGACGCTCGGTGGCAACGACAAAGATCTCCTCATAGCGGTACCAGAAGGCAGGACGTATGCCCACGGATCGCGCAGGGTGAAGGTCTCGCCCGAGCCAGTCATGCCGCAGAGTACGT
>JAGHRU010000010.1 GCA_018066225.1 Candidatus Equimonas enterica | reverse complement strand
TGGCCAAGGCGTTCTCCTTCTTGATGTTTTCGAGGCGTTGGAGTTGTGCAGCCACGACGCTGTCGTCTATCTTCTCAAAGAGGAGTTTTGGCTCAGCGAGTTGCGCTCCTGCCTTGAGCAGGTCTATGCTGCCCAGACGCTCCCACTCGGCAGCGGACAGACCTATCATCGTGCGCAGGCGCTGGCTGGAGAAGGGCAGGAAAGGCTCGAAAGCGATGGCGAGGTGGGCCACGAGTTGCAGCGAGAGGGGCAGCACGGTCTTTACGCGCTCGGGATCGGTCTTGATGACCTTCCACGGCTCGGCATCGGCAAGGTATTTGTTGCCGATACGCGCCAGGTTCATGGCCTCCTTCTGCGCATCGCGGAAACGGAATTGGTCGAGCAGCGTCTCCACCTGCTGCTTGACATCCTTAAACTCGGCGATAGTGGCACGGTCGTCGTCGGTGAGCGTGCCGAGAGTAGGCACGATGCCGTCGTAGTATTTCTTGGTGAGCTGCAACGCACGATTGACGAAGTTGCCATAGACAGCCACTAGTTCGTTGTTGTTGCGCGCTTGGAAGTCGGCCCAAGTGAAGTTGTTGTCCTTGGTCTCTGGGGCGTTGGCGGTGAGCACATAGCGCAGCACGTCTTGCTTGCCGGGGAAGTCGGCGAGATACTCATGGAGCCAGACGGCCCAGTTGCGGGAAGTACTGATTTTGTCGTCTTCGAGATTGAGGAACTCGTTGGCCGGCACGTTTTCGGGCAGGATATAGCCGCCGTGTGCGCGGAGCATGGTGGGGAAGATAAGGCAGTGGAAGACGATGTTGTCCTTGCCGATGAAGTGGAGCAAGCGGGTGCTGTCGTCCTTCCACCACTGCTCCCACGCGCCGTAGCGCTGGGGCTGCGCCGCGCAGAGGTCTATGGTGTTGGAGATATAGCCGATAGGCGCGTCAAACCACACATAGAGCACCTTGCCGTCAGCACCTTCCACAGGCACGGGGATGCCCCACTCCAAGTCGCGCGTCATGGCACGCGGCTGGAGATCCATGTCGAGCCACGACTTGCACTGTCCATAGACATTGCTGCGCCACTCCTTATGGCCTTCGAGTATCCACGAGCGCAGCCACTGCTGGTAGTCGCCAAGGGGCAGATACCAGTTCTTCGTCGGCCGCTTCACGAGGGCGTGGCCGGGGTTGTTCTTATTGGTGGGGTTGATGAGTTCTTCGGGCGAGAGGGTGCTGCCACACTTCTCGCACTGGTCGCCATACGCCCCCTGAGCGTGACAGCGCGGACATTCGCCGACGATGTTGCGGTCGGTAAGGAACTCGCCTGTCTCGGCGTCGCAGTACTGCTCCTCGGTATGCTCCACGAGTTTGCCTTCGTCGTAGAGGTGGCGGAAGAAGTCGGCGGCAAACTTATGATGCGTCGGCGAAGTGGTGCGCGAGTAGGTGTCGAAGGAGATGCCGAAGCCCTCAAACGACGCTTTGATGAGTTGGTGATAGCGGTCCACCACCTCTTGCGTGGTGATACCCTCCTTACGGGCACGCAGGGTGACGGGTACGCCGTGCTCGTCGCTGCCACAGACGAAGAGCACCTGCTCTCCGCGCAGACGCAGATAGCGGGCATAGATGTCGGCGGGGATATAGACACCTGCCAGGTGGCCGATGTGTACGCCGCCGTTGGCGTAGGGCAACGCCGCCGTGATGAGCGTGCGTTTGTAGTTGGTGTTTATGGTCATGGTGATAAGTTTGATTTCGTTGCTATTCTTCGGGCGCAGGCTCCGCCGTCTCCTCCTCTTCTTGCTGCGGGGCTTCCACTACGGGCTGGGCGACAGGCGTAGTGAGGGCTATGCAGAGACGATCCTGCATGGCACGTCCCGTAGCGGCATAGCGCAGGCCTTGGTTCATAAAGGCAAAGGCGAGGCGGTGGCCATTGGGGGCAGTGCAGTAGCCTGCCAAGGTGGAGATGCCTGTCACGCTGCCTGTCTTGGCACACACATTGCCCTCGGCAGGCGTGCCACGCATACGCTTGCGGAGCGTGCCGTCACGCCCTGCTATGGGAAGCGACGGCAGCAGATGCTCATACACATCGCCGTGCTGGTAGGCATAGCGCAGCATGGCGACGAGCAGTTGCGGCGTAGCGTAGTTGTAGAGCGAGAGCCCCGAGCCGTCAGCAATCTGGTAGTGCGACGGCGTGAGTTGCAGCCGCTCGATGAAGCGCTTGACCTGTGCTTCGCCTTCTTTGTGCCCTGCGTAGGCCTTACCGCTGCGGGCGGCTATCTGGGCAAAGAGGCTCTCGGCATACTGGTTGTCGCTCTCCTTCATCATGCGCATAAGTATCTGGTCGATGGTGTGGGTACGCCGCACCACCTCTTCGGCCTCTTCGGGCACACGCGCCCTGCGCTGGACGCCATCGACCGTGATGCCCGCATCGCGCAGCGCACGCTGGAAGTTGCTCATGAAGGTGTCGCGGCCACCATACATCAGCGCAGCGTAACTCTTGAAGTCGTCGTCCCAGCACCAGCCCCAGCCCAGTTTAACAGTGTCGCGGATGCTGACATCGACGAAGATGTCGCCCGTGATGTGGTAGATGCCTCGGCTTTGCAGCCCTTGGACAAAGGCACGGAGGTCATCGCGTGAGAAGAGAGGATCGACGCCAGCACGGATGTAGAGATCGCCGCTGAGGGTAGAGTCTTTCACCTCGCCGCGCAGCGAGAGCGTCGTGCTATAATTGTAGTCGGTGCCCAGCAGCGCGAGCGCGGTGACGGCTGTCACCACCTTCTGGCACGAGGCAGGACGCAGACACTGGCGCTGGCCGTGGGCATAGAGCACGCTGTCGGCCGTGAGGTCATAGATGAGCAGCCCACACTGCGTGCGCTCCAGCACCTCACTCTCGACCGCCATCACGCTGTCGAGCCGCTGCCGCAGCACGAGACTGCACGAGTCTTGCTGCGCCTCGGCAGTGAGCGGTAGCGCAAAGATGAGGAGCAACCCCATACGGCGCAGAAAATCCAAGCGAAATGCCTTCATACGATTGCGTAAACAATTAAGATGCGCTGCTGCAAGGCCGTTGCAGCAGCGCCTATGGGGAGTCAAAAGGGTCGCGGCCGATTAGATGCCAAGCTTCGACTTCACCTGTGCGGTGACATCGGTGGACATCGCGTCGTTGATGAAGATGCCGGCTTGCGTCGCCATCGCCTTGTCCATGATGTAGAGGTAGCCACCTTCCTTCTGCACGGCGGTGATGGCATCATTGACACGGGTCATGATGGGTTGCATCTTCTGCTGTTGTGCTTCGGCAAAGGCCTTCTGGTTGTCTTGGTAAGCCTGCTCGATGCGCTGCTGGATGGCAGTGAGTTCTTCCTCCATGCGCTTGCGGATGTTCTCGGGCGTCGATTCATTGACTTCCTTCTGGTATTTTTCCAGTTTGGTCTGGCCTTCCTGCTGCATGCTTTTGAGGTCGGCGTCATACTGCTTGCCGAGAGTCTCAAGTTCAGTCATGGCTGTCTTGTAGGCGGGCAGGTTAGTCACGATGTCTTGGTAGTCGATGTGCGCATACTTCTGAGCGAAGAGCGTCATGGGTGCTGCGAGCAGCACAATCATTAAGAGTTTCTTAAACATGATGTGTATTGGTGTTATTGTGTATTGTCGTAGAGGTGATTAGTTGTTGCCGTAGCCCAATTTGTCGAGCACTTCGTTGCTCACGTCGATAGAGGGCGAGGCAAAGTATATGCCGTTGTCGCTGGCACGATCCATGATGAGTTGGAAGCCACGCTGTGTAGCGACGGCTTTGATGGCGGTATAGACCTCCTCTTGGATGGGCTCAAGCAGGGCGGTACGCTTCTTGTAGAGCTCTCCCTCGGGGCCGAAGTACTTCTTTTTGAGTTCAGCAGCCTCCTTTTCCTTGGCCACGATGGCCTCTTCCTTTTCTTTCTTCTGGGCTTCGGAGAGGAAGACGGCCTCGTCCTGGAAGTTCTTATAGAGGGCCTTGGCTTCATTGTCCATAGCTTCCACTTCGGCTTGCCACTTCTTGGAGACTTGATTGAGTTGCTCGTTGGCACGCTCATAAGCAGGTATGTTGCTCATGATGTACTCCATATCGATGAGCGCAAACTTCTGTGCCTGCGCACCGAGAGCAATGAGAGCAACAGCGATAAGGGCGAAAATCTTTTTCATAGCGATGTGTTGGTGTTTAGGATATTTAGCGTTTAGAATTCTTGACCGATGATGAAGTGGAACTGCGAACCGCCAATCTTGCGACCTGCGGCGTTGTACTTCTGGAAGCCATACGCCCAGTCCATGCCGAGCATACCAATCATCGGGAGTTGGATGCGCACACCGATGCCAGCCGACTTCTTCAACGCGAACGGATTGAAATCGCTGACGTGCTGCCAGGCATTACCTGCCTCTACAAAGGCGAGGGCGAAGATACTGGTACTTGTTTCCAACATGATGGGATAGCGCAGCTCGAGCGTGAGACGCGTATAGGCATAAGCGTTGTCGTAGGATGCGCCTGCGATAGAGCCGTTCTCATAACCACGCAGACCGATGGTCTCGGTGGCATAGCCCGTGCTATACCCCGACATGCCGTCACCACCCATATAGTAACATTCGAAAGGCGACTTCTTGTATTTGTTGTATGCCCCAAGGATGCCTGCCTCGGCACGCGTCATGATGACAGGACAGTGCTTCTGCGAATTGGAAAGCGCGGTATAAGTGCGAAACTTAAACTTAAACTTGTAATACTCTATCCAGCGATACTTCTGCTGAGCCTCCTTGTCGTAGGTAGCACTTTGGCGGTTGTTGGCAAGGCTCTTGTAGTCGCGGCCGTCCCACAAGGAATAGGGCGGCGTGGCCACTGCCGTGAACGCAAACTCCGAACCGCGACGCGGATAGAAGTTGTTGTCGGTGGAGGTACGCCCGAGGGTGAAAGAGAGGTTAATGTTGTTGCAGTTACCGTTTTGGATAAGGAAGTACTGCCAGTTCTTCAGCATATAGCGGGTGTAACTGAGTTCCGCCATAAAGGAGAAGTAGTCGTCGGGCCAGCGCAAGCGTTTGCCGAAGCCGACGGAGACGCCCACCAACTTCACATACTTGTCGGGGTCATAGTAGTTGCTGTAATTGTAGTAGCTGGAGTTGCTACCATAGCCGTAGTAGTAATTGTAAAGGTTGGAGTAGTCGTTGTAGAAGTTGGAGTTGATGTCACTCTGTTTGGAGTAATATACCGAGAACTGGAACTGGTTGGGACGCTTGCGGCCAAACCACGGGTCGATGAACTGCAACGAGTAACTCTGGAAATAGGTACCGTTGGTTTGTCCCGAGAGCGCGAGGGTCTGCCCGTCGCCTTGGGGAATGAAACCGGCACGCTTATAGCCTCTACCAAAGAGGTTTTGCACGGAGAAGTTGGTGAACTTGAGGCTCACACGCCCCACGATACCCGTTTGTCCCCATCCGGCGGAGAGTTCCACTTGGTCGCCGCCTTTGGAGACCAGCGGATAGGTAATATCTACCGTCCCAGTGGCGGGATCGGGCTTAATGTTCTTGGATATTTCGGCCGAGAGAACCTCAGGGTCGAACTGCCCCATGCTGGCCAACTCACGCACCGAGCGCTGGATGGCATCCATGGAGAAGAGGTCGCCGGGCTTGGTGCGCAGTTCTCGGCGGATGACATGGTCATAGACGCGGTCATTGCCTGCAATGCGAATGTTGTTGTAGGTGGCTTGTCGTCCTTCGGTAACGCGCATTTCGAGGTCGATACTGTCGCCATCGACATTGACCTCCACGGGGTCGAGGTTGTAGAAGACATAGCCGTTGTTGTAGTACTGCGTACCGATGGCGTCTTCGTCTTCGCTCAATCGCTTGCGCATGAAGGCTTGATCGTAGAGATCCCCACGCTTCATGCGGAGCACGTTGGAGAGGGCTTCGCTGGGATAGACCGTATTGCCCACCCACTCGATGTTGCGCACGAAGTACTGCTTGCCTTGGTAGAGGTGCATATAGATATCAACGTGAGCATCGTCGATATTGACCACCGAGTCGCGGAGCAAGAGGGCGTCGCGGTAGCCCCATGCGTTCATCTTATCGATGATGAGGCCTTTGTCTTCCTCATACTTCTCGGGCACATATTTCTTGCTACGGAAGAGGTTGGCGAGTCCCTTCTCATGGGTCTTCTTCATGGCGCGCTTGAGCTTCTTGACTGCCTTGGCGGGCTTCATCTGTGCATTGCCTTCCACGCCTGTGATATAGATGCGATTGACACGCACCTTCTCGGTCTTATTGACATTGATATCGACGAGCATCTTGCCTTCGGCGGTGACATCTTCGCGCTGCATTATCTCGACGGTGGCATGTGGATAGCCTTTCTCTTCAAAGTATTTCTTGATGCGATACTTCGCGCGATCGACGAGGTTGGGGGTGATTTGGTTACCCACGTGCAGGGGGATGCGCTTTTCGATTTCGGTGCGATCGCTTTTTTTGAGTCCCGTAAAGTTGATGGAGGAGATGCGCGGCTGCGTGGCCAGATGCACATGTAGGAAGACCTTGTGGCCTACGATGCTGTCAGCGGTGATGCTGACAGCGGAGAAGAGGCCTTGCTTCCAGTAGTTGCGCACAGCGTCGCTGATGTGTGCTCCCGGCACCTCATACTCTGTGCCCACTTCGAGGCCAGAGATACTGATGAGCAGTTCCTCCTCATAGCCCTTGATGGGATCTACGGTGATGCCGCCGAGTTCGTAGCGGGTGCGGTCGGCCGTATAGACGATGTTGGGCTTGGTAGCGATGTTCTGTGCCACAGCAGCAAAGGCTGTGACGAGCAGGAGCAGGAGTATAGCGATGCGATGTAAGCGGTATGTCATAGCGTGGTGGAGGATTATGGTCTTCTATTGCTGGTCGCTCTGGACTTGCGCCGAAGTCTTGCCGAAGCGTCGCTCACGCTGGTTGTAGTCGGCGATGGCGTCGGTGAGTGCTTGGGTGTCGAAATCGGGCCAGTAGGTGGGGGTGAAATAGAGTTCGGTATAGGCCGACTGCCACAGGAGATAGTTGGACAGGCGGTATTCGCCGCCGGTACGGATGAGCAACTCCGGGTCGGGCATGAAGGCCGTGGTGAGATGCTGCGCGAGGGTGTCCTCGGTGATGTCTTCGGGACGCAGGCTGCCTTCGGCCACTTCCCGGGCTATGGCTTGGGTGGCCTTGGCGATTTCCCAGCGCGCGGAATAGGAAAGGGCGAGCACCATGGTCATGCCTGTATTGGCAGCGGTGCGCCCCTCAGTGGCGCGCAGCGCGTCGTCCACCTGATGGGGCAAGCGCTCGCGGTCGCCGATGACGCGCAGCTTCACGTTGTTTTTCATGAAGAGTTCCTCTTCAAGGCTGGTCATGATGAGCCCCATAAGGGCAGTGACTTCGGCCTCTGGTCGGTGCCAGTTTTCGGTGGAGAAGGTGTAGAGCGTCAAGTATTTAACACCGAGTCTGGCGGCAGCCTCGGTGATTTCTCTCACGGCCACGACACCCTGCTGATGCCCCATGCAGCGCTCCAAGCCGCGCTGCTGTGCCCAGCGTCCGTTGCCGTCCATGATGATGGCGATATGTTGTGGTATCTTCATGCGTTAGTCGCGGTTGCAGGTTGGACATTTCGGCGAAATGTCGTAGGTGAGCGTAAGCAGCGTCTGCGCGTAGTGGTCTTTGGCGCGAAACATCTCGCTCTTGATGCCTGTCGAGGCTGCGATGCCGTCGAGGTTGTCATTGGGCGTGAAGTGCATGGCCCAGTCGAGCGAGATATTGACTCTTCGCGAGGCTTTCCACTTGAAGCCGATGCCGATGGGGATGTTGGGGGTAAAGGCTTTGCCGATGAGGCTGTAAGTGAAGCCCAAGCCCGCCTGTATGTAGGGCGTGAAACGGCGAAAGCCTTGATAGCCACGCACATAGCCGTAGGGCAGGAAGTGCAACTCATAGGTGGCCGACACATCGACGATGCCGCCGCTATAAGTGTAGCGCGCTTTATCGGGCGAGGGGACATCGATGGTGACGGGGTAGAAGTTGTCGTAGTCGGTGCCCGTATCGCCTTTGGCGTTGTTGTAGGTCGCCAGCACCTTGACGGCCGAGCGCGGGTTGAGGACAAAGCGCAGGAGTGCGCCGCCGGTCAGCCCGTTGCTGCCGAAGAGTCGGCGGTTGGTGTCGTCGAGCATACTGCTCACGCCTGCCACCACGCCAAACTCATTGCGATACACCACATCGTCGTCTTGCGCTGCTGCGGGCATCGTCGCCGTCTGCACAGCGAGCAGAGCGATGATGAGCAGCAGGAGCGGAGTGTGGCGGAGCGTAGTCATACTTTCCTTTTATATAATATACGCGCGTGCGCGTCAGCGTTTCTTGGCTTTGGTGAAGGCGGTCTGTGTCTCTTGCCAGCCGAGGCGATTGAGGCGTGCACGCCATATCTCGCCACTGCCTTGGCAGAACACCCACACATACTGCGCCGCATCGACGGTGGCAGCCACAGCAGGCGTGGCAGCGGCAGAGCGGAGCGCAGGAATTTTACCCTTGGTCCATGTACGGCCGAAGTCGGCACTCAGCCGCGGCGCAGCGATGGTGTCGGCGTTCACACCCGTAGCGATGAGCAGCGCACCATCGGCATAGCCCATCACACTGGGCTGTCGCAGCACGGGCATAGGCAGGGTGTTGTCGCTGCCTTGTGGCATATAGGTCCACGGCATCGTGTAGTGGCCGCTGTGGTCTATGGTGCGTTTCCACACACAGGGTGCGCCGTCGCGCTGTCCTACGAGCAGGACATCTTCGAGGGCGAGGTCGGTGGTCTTCTGCTTGGCGAGGACAGCGATTTCGGCCGTCGGCAGAGGATATTGCTCCTCTATGGGCTCTGCCGTCCACGCTGCGCCGTCAGCACTGCTGACGAGTCGGCCACCCTCATCGATGGCGTAGAGCGCGACGCTGCTGCTGCCCAAGAGGTGCTGCAAGCGCACTGCCCCACTCACTTCTTGCCAAGCATGGCCATCGGCGGAGGTCATCAGCACACCTGCGCTATTAAGACCGTAAAGCGCGCCGCGATAGGCACGGATGCTGCGCGTCATGAGGTCAGCCCCGAGCGCGGTGCACACGCCATCGGCGTAGCAGACGGCCTTTCCGTCTTTCATGCCGAAGCAGACCACGCCTTCCTGCAAGGGCTGGGCGTTGAGCGCGGTCATCGCGGCCAAGTCGTCGCTCTGGCCATAGCGTCGCCACTTCATGCTGTCGGGGTGCTCCTTATGCGCACGAATGTCCATCGTGTAGCGGCGGCGCGACACCTGATCTTGCCCGTATATGGTGACGAGGCGCGGGTAGGTGAAGTCGGTGCTGTCGGTAGCGACGAAGGTGGTGTCCTCAAAGGAGGTGAGTCGCTGTATGGCGAAAGCGCCACCGACACACGAGAGCTTGGAGAACACGACGCGGCTCACATCGACGCCATAGGGCAGCGAGTCGGCGTTGTAGATATGTCCGCCTATCTGGTCGATGGTCAGCGGGTAGGCCGAGCAGTCGAGGTTGTCGATGAAGAAGGTGTCACGGTCGGTCAGCGAACTGTGGAAATCAATGCGCTGTTTCAGCTTGCCAAGGCTAATGACCGTGGCATAGCAATCGGGATTGGCCGCGATGTCTTCTTTCTCGTCAAGGCAGGAGGTGAGCCCCACATTGGCAACGAGGGTACAGAGCACAGCCGTCAGTAGGTATTTGAGTCGGGACATATTATCGCTATTATACAGCGTGCAAATTTACTACCAAATTTTGAGGCGGCAAAAAATAGCGGTTGCTTTTTACATCTTTTTAAGAAAATAGCGGTCAAAACCGCAGTTTTCGCATCGTTTTTCGCCGCTTTCCTATGCTTTCGTCCCACCCCCGCTCTTCCTATCTGGGCAGACGCGTGAAACAACGAGGGCAGACCGTGAAAACTGTCTGCCCTCGTCGTGCGAACGATCTGCCCTTGTCGCTTTGGGTCGCTCTGATTTAGTAATCAAACGTGCTGCCGCCCATAAACTCACGCAGCAGCGAAGTGGGTGGCAAGGCATCGATGGCGATGGGGTGCAGGTAGGAGAGGAACTTGCACAGGCGATAGGCTTCGCAGTATTCGGGTGCCGACTCCGGCACTTGCGCCAGCAGCGGCAGCGCGGCATCGCGTAGCGCAGCGAGTTCAAAGAGCAGCGCGGTATTGACCATCTCGTCGGCCTCCTCTTGATAGGGATATATCCACTTCTCCTCACCGGCCTGCACCGACGGCCAGCGACGGATGGTGTCGAGCGCGCTGTAACCACGGTATTTGTGGTCGCGCACGATGCGGCGCAGCAGGCGGTTGTCGGTCGTGGGGATGTAGTTGTGATGGTCGAGTTTGATGGTAGTCAGTGCCGAGGCGTAAATCTTAAACTTGTTTTCGTCGGGAATGGTTGCGCTCAGCATCGGGTTGAGGCCGTGGATGCCTTCGAGGATGAGTATCATGTCGTCGGTCAGACGCAGGCGTTTGCCGCTATTTTCGCGGTGGCCGGTCTGGAAGTTGAAGCGCGGCAGCTCCACCTCTTTGCCCGAGAGGAGGTCGTTCATCTGGGCATTGAAGAAGTCGATGTCCATGGCATGTATGCTCTCGAAGTCGTAGTTGCCGTCAGCATCGAGCGGCGTGTCTTCGCGATTGACGAAGTAGTCGTCGAGCGAGATGGCATAGGGTTTCTTGCCGCTGGCGATGAGTTGCACGCACATACGCTTGGAAGTCGTCGTCTTGCCCGAGGAGGAAGGGCCTGCGATGAGCACCACCTTGATTTGGGGGTTGGCGGCAATGCGGTCGGCGATTTGTGCGAAACGCTTCTCTTGCAGGGCTTCGCTGACGCTGATGAGTATGTTGCCGTAGCCCGCAGCATTGCTCTTGTTGAGCGCGCCGATGGTACTGATGCCCACGATGTCCTGCCAGCGTTTGAGGCGGTCGAAGACATCAAACATCTTGCTCTCACGTCGCATGGGCGTGAGCACCGAGGGATTGCGGCGGTCGGGCGTGCGCAGCAGCATACCGTCGGCGTAGGGCTCGAGATCGAAGAGGTAGAGTCCAGAGGTACGCAGTATGAGCGAGCCGTAGAAGTAGTCGGCTACGTCGCCGAGGGTGTAGCAGTGGGTGTAGAGGGTGTCTGTGCCTTCGAGCAGCAGCGCCTTGTCTTCCAGACCTTGCTCGCGGAAGAGCCGGATGGCCTCTGTGGTGCGTATGGTCTGGCGGTGGAAGGGCAGGTCTTCGCCGACGATTTGCAGCATACGCTCGCGCAGTGCCAGCGCCACTTGCTCGCCATTGAGGCCTTCGGGCATCGGCGTGAGGTGGCAGTAGTAGCCGCCCGAGAGCGCGGTGTCGATGCGCAGGCTACATGAGGGATAGAGGTCGCAGACAGCCTTGTAGAGCACAAAGAAGAGGGAGCGCGTGTAGCAGCGTTCGCCTGCGGGCTTCGTAATGTTGAGAAACTCTATGTCGCGGCTGTCGTAGATGCTGTAGTGCAGTCCCTCCACCTTGTTATTGACGGTGGCGGCGAGCACGCCGTGGGGCAGCGATAGCCCCGTGAGCGCATAGAGTTCTTCGAGTGTAGTGCCTTTGGGCACAGCATATTGCTTTTGGTCGTTGATGCAATAGACGTTTATCTTGTACATGATAGGTCGATTTTAGTGATTGATTGCGGCAGGCCGTGCGCATTACTTGCGCTTCTTGCTGCCCTTTTCCTTGCGTTTCTTGCCGCCTTTCTCCTTGCGCACGATGGTCTTCTCCATCTTCGGCTCACGCTCCTGCCCCACCAGCGCGTAGTCGAGCTGGCGGCGCTCGAGGTTGGCTCTCTCCACACGGATGCGCACGCTGTCGCCGAGGGCGTAGGTGTGGTGGTGACGACGGCCACGCAGGCAGTAGTTCTTCTCGTCAAACTCATAGTAGTCGTCGAGCAGGTCGCGCAGGGGTACGAGTCCTTCGCAGCGCGAGTCGTTCTCCTCCACATAGAGGCCAAACTCCGTGACGCCCGTGATGGTGCCATCGTATTCCTGTCCGAGGCGTGCGCCCATGAACTCCACCTGCTTGTACTTCGTGCTGGCACGCTCGGCGTTGGTAGCGAGTTGCTCCATCTCGCTGCAATGCTGGCAGAGGTCTTCATAGCGTTGCTGCGTGACGCTGCGGCCTCCTTCGGCGTAGCGCGTGAGCAGGCGGTGCACCATAAGGTCGGGATAGCGACGAATGGGCGAGGTGAAGTGGGTGTAGTACTGGAACATGAGGCCGTAGTGTCCGATGTTGTGCGTGGAGTAGCGCGCCTTCTGCATGGCACGCAGCGTCACCATCTCCACCACCTTTTCCTCCTTGCTGCCGTGGGTGTCGGCAAGCATCTTGTTGAGGCTCTTACTGATTTCGGTCTTGCTGCCCTCGGTCTTGATTTTGTAGCCGAAGCGGGCGACGTAGTCTTTCAGGTGCTCGAGTTTCTCGATGTCGGGCACATCGTGTATGCGGTAAGGCAACACCTTGGCTTTGCGGCCGCGCTCTGTCACGCCGATGCTCTCGGCCACGGTGCGATTGGCCAGCAGCATAAACTCTTCGATGAGCTTATTGGCGTCGCGCGCCACCTTGACGTAGGTGGAGACGGGGCGGCCCTTCTCGTCTATCTCAAAGCGCACTTCGGGGCGATCGAAGGCTATGCCACCGTGCTTGAAGCGGCGTGCGCGCAAAGCCTTGGCCAAGCGGTTGAGGATGATGAGTGCGTGAGCGTATTCCCCTTGCGGGTGCGCCAGGGAG
Organism: Candidatus Equimonas enterica; assembly: GCA_018066225.1. Lineage (GTDB taxonomy): Bacteria > Bacteroidota > Bacteroidia > Bacteroidales > Bacteroidaceae > Alloprevotella > Alloprevotella enterica. Next base: position 3,554 of record JAGHRU010000010.1, on the reverse strand, counting down.
CCATCGACGGCGGGATGCTCTCCGGGCAGAGCGAGGTCGGCTTCCGAGGCTTCGCCGTTGCGCTCGAGGATGGCCTGCACTTCCTCGTAGGCGAAGCGGCGGTCGCTGCGGATGACGGTGTGGCGCAGTCGCCAGTTTCTGACCTCAGCGTGCTCGTCGAGCGTAAAGATGACGGAGTACGTGAGCTTGTCCTCGTCTTGGCGGAGAGAGCAGAGCGCGTTGCACAGCCGCTCGGGCAGCATGGGTATGGTGCGGTCCACGAGATAGGTGCTTGTAGCGCGGTTGTAAGCTTCCTTGTCGATGACGCTGCCTTCGGTGACATAGTGGCTGACATCGGCTATATGGACACCGACTTCCCACAAGCCCTTGCCCCCAGCAGGACGCAGCGAGAGGGCGTCGTCGTAGTCCTTGGCGTCTTTGGGGTCGATGGTGAAGGTGAGCACATCGCGCAGGTCTTCGCGTCGCGCCACTTCCTCGGGGGTGATGCCGTCGGTGAGGCGTTCGGCAGCCCGCTCCACGTTTTTGGGGTACTTGTAGGGCAATCCAAACTCCGCGAGTATGGCGTGCATCTCGGTGTCGTTGTCGCCCATCTGTCCGAGTATATCGACTACCTTGCCGATGGGGCTGCGGCTCGCCTCGGGCCAGTCCGTGATTTTCACCACCACCTTCTGCCCATTCTGCGCCTTGCCCAGGCCCTCCTTGGGGATAAAGATGTCGGTAGGCAGTTGTCGGCTGTCGGCCACGAGGAAACCGAAACCGCGGTCCACCTGCAAGCGACCTACGAAGGTGTCGCGCTGTCGTGAGAGTATTTCGGTCACCGCGGCTTCGCGAGTATGGCCATGACGGCGGGCGAGCATGGTGACGCGCACGCGGTCGCCGTCGAGGGCATGGCGCGAGTAGTTTTCCATGACCAGTATGTCTTTGCCGCCATCGTCGGGCACGAAGACATTGTGGCCATTGCGTTTGCGGCGGAAAGTGCCCTCTATGACTTGCGACTCCCTCACATTGCGCTGATAGGTGCCGCCTTGGTCGGTGCACAGATAGTCGTCGAGCACCAAGTCGCTGAGGGTGTCGAGCACGAGCATCTTGGTGGGATGGTTTTTGGCTTCTACGAGGCGGAAGAGTTCCTTCACGCCGAGACTACGATCGCCGTTTTGCTCGAAGATGTCGAGCAGTCGGGCGCGTATGTCACGCTTTTTGAGGCGTGTACTTTTAGTTTTTCCTTTTGCCATAGTCTAATTTTTGGGTGTCGCTCCACCGCGACACGACACCGCAAAGTAACAAAATTCCCACCACATATCCAAGCCCTGCGCTGCAAAACCTGCAAAAAAAGGGCGATAAAGGCACAAAATTGCTGCCTCGGGTAAAAAAAACTGCCAAAGTCTTTGCCAGACAAAAGTAAGTTCGTAATTTTGCAGCCGCTATCCCGCAGAGGGAGGCAGTAATACCCATTTATTTTAATTCTTCACATCATGTATTTAGATTCTGCAAAGAAGCAAGAGATCTTTGGACAGTACGGAAAGTCTAATTCGGACACGGGCTCTGCTGAGAGCCAGGTGGCTTTGTTCTCCTACCGTATTTCCCATTTGACGGAGCACATGAAGGCGAACCGTAAAGATCATACGACTGAACGCGCCTTGGTTAAGCTCGTCGGCAAGCGCCGTGCGTTGCTCAACTACCTCAAGGAGCGTGACATCGAGCGCTACCGCGCCATTGTCAAGGCTCTCGGCCTCCGCAAGTAAGTCTATTGCGCCCCATCGAAAGCCCCCGTTGCCGCACGGCAACGGGGGCTTTTCGTTGCGCCCGATGCGCTCTGCCCAGAGCGTGAAAACTCTCTGCGCAGACAAGAAAAACGGTCTGGGCAGACAGTTCGCACTATCTGCCCAGACCGTTTCGCGGGGGTCAGTAGAAAGGAAAATACGGGCTACGACTCGGCTGCGGTGGCCTCGGGGAAGAGGTGGCGGAAGATGAGGTCAGTAGCACCAGCATGGCCGTGAATGTAGTCGTGAGAAGCCTTGCCAGCGGCAGAGAGCGCGGCGGCATCGGTGGTGAAAGTAGCCATCAAGCGGGCATAGTCGTCGCCGGTGTGAATCTCGTGGCAGCCACCTGCGGCGAGCAGTTGCTGCGCCTCGTGGAAACGCTGATTGTTGGGCCCGATGATGACAGGCAGGCCATAGACAGCTGCCTCGGGGACATTGTGGATACCCACACCGAAGCCGCCACCGACGTAGGCCACATGGGCATAGCGGTAGATGGAGGAAAGCAGGCCATAGCCGTCGATGATGAGGCACTGCGCCTTGGGGCTCTCCACCTCGGGATGCGCCGTGAGATAGGCCACGAGTTGCGAGAGGCGGACAGCAGGCCGCTGGATTTTGCTCTCTATCTCGCGGAGGTGCTCCTCGCTGACCACATGGGGCGCGATGATGAGCCGCTGCTCGGGATGGGCGTTGAAGTGCCCGATGAGGATGTCTTCGTCGGGCGGCCATGTGCTGCCAGCCACGACGATGGTCTGCTGCGCCTGCTGAGCAGGGGCCACGAAATGCTCCACATAGGGCAACTCACGCGCCGAGCGCATGATGTCGATGACGCGGTCGAAGCGGGTGTCGCCCGTGACGGTGACATTGGTGATGCCAAGGCGCGAGAGCAGCATGACGCTCTCCTGATTTTGCACAAAGAAGTGGGTGATGCGCTTCAAGCACTGGGCGTACATACGGCCATACCAGCGGAAGAAAATCTGACGCGGACGGAAGATGCTGGAAATGCTGTAAATGGGGATGCCACGATGGGAAACGCGGAAGATGAGGTTGAACCAGAACTCATACTTGACGAGCACCAACATCTCGGGATGTACCAAGCGCAGGAAGCGGCGTACATTAAGCAGCGTGTCGAAAGGCAGGTAGCAGACGATGTCAGCACCCGGGAAGTTCTTGCGCACCTCATAGCCCGAGGGCGAGAAGAAGGTGAGCAATATCTTCTTCTCCGGCATCTCACGGCGTATGCGCTCTATAAGTGGTCGTCCCTGCTCAAACTCGCCGAGCGACGCGGCATGCACCCAGATGTAGCGTGCATCGGGCACGACACGCTCTCGGAGCAGCGACCACACGGCGTGATGACCGCGCACCATGAGGCGCGCCTTCTTGTTGCCAAAGAGCGCGGCCATGCGCACAGCCAGCGAATAGAGCAGTATGATGAAAGAATACATAGGGACTCGGGCGTAAGAAGGTGTTAAGCCAGACGCGCCATACGGCGCAGCGTCTCTTCACGGCCAAGGAAGGCAGCGAGTTCGTACATATCGGGCCCCTTGCCAGCACCGACGAGGCAGACGCGCCAAGCGTTCCAAGGCTTCTTGCCTGTCTCGGCAGCCCACGCATCGACAGCGGCCTTCATCGCCTCCACCGTCCACGTGTCGAGGTCGGCGAGCAGGCTGCGGAGTGCTGCCATATCGGCGGGTGCGTCGTCTGTCCAGTTCTTGCGCACAAACTTGTCAGCGGTGTTGAGGCCTTCGGGGGCTTGGAAGAAGAAGTCGCAGAGCGGCCAGAGGTCGGCGAGGAAAC
>JAGHRU010000209.1 GCA_018066225.1 Candidatus Equimonas enterica | reverse complement strand
TTCCTGCCCATCATCTTCCTACCCATTTGCTACTTGCTGAAGTCGTTGTTTAGTTTCTAATATCACCCCCTTTTTCGGCTCTGGGCAGACGCGCGAAACGGTCTGCCCAAGCCGTGCGACCAATCTGCCCAGATAGTTTTTCCTATCTGGGCAGATTGTTTTTGCGGCCACAACGAAAGGCGCACCCCATGCTTGGAGTGCGCCTCTACGGATATAAGGGATAGTTAAAAGATTTACGGCTTACTGCTGCATGCCACCCATCTGGCCGCCGCCGACACCACCGCCGACGCCGCCTGCGCCACCGACGCTGCTGCTGCCCGAAGACTCGACATCGTCATTGCTGATGGTGCGCGAGGCTTTCTTGACCGACGACTGCAATTTGCCGAAACGCCAACTGATGCCGATGCTGAAATGCATGTTGTTTATGCGCGTATTGGTAGAAGAGAAGTAGGTGGGTGCCTCCTCTGTCATCTTGTAGTGGCTGACCGGCTTGATGAAGTTGCCGACAGAGAGGCTCACATCGAGGCGGTCTTCCTTCAAGAAGGCACGCGTGAGCGACAAGCCCGAGAAGTAGTACGTAGAGCCTGTGCCCTGCAACTGCACGCCCATCTTACCATAGCCGCCGTAGGCACTGAGTTTGAGTTTCCACGGCAACTCCTGACGGATGTTGAGGAAGCCCATACCCTGCCAGCCATGCTGGCGTGCCTGTATGGCATCAACGCGCATATCGTCGTAGCCGCCGTTGCAACTGAGCGTCAGTTGCGTGGTGGAGAAGATGCTCCAATTGACGAACATATTGAAGCTCAGTCGGCGACTGTGCTTGAAGTTCTGGTAGGTCTTGTGCAGGAGGTTGGCCTCGTCGAGGAAGAAATAATCCGTCAGTCCGTTGTTTTCTGCGCTGTAACCCACTGTGGCACTCACGCTAAACTTCGTGTTGAAATAACTGTACGTCGCCTCGATGTTGTGCGCCCGTTCACTCTCGAGCGTCGGATTGCCGTAAGTGATGCTATGGGGACTTTCGTGATTGACATAAGGGGCGAGATAGGAGATGTCGGGACGACCGATGCGCATGGCGTAGCTGAGTTTCAGCATCTGCAAGGCCGAGATGTTGTAGGCCACGGAGAGGCTGGGGACAAGGTCGGAGAAGTTCTTGCTGTAAGACGGTTGCGAACCATCGGGATAGGAAACGCCGACGTGGGAATGTTCGTAGCGCAAGCCAGCGCGCGTCGTGAAGGCATTAAGTTTATAGGTATATTCGCCATAGAGTGCCTTGATGTCGTTGGTGTGACGATAGTGCACCGAGTTGTCGGGATTGAGGATAAACTCGCCTTCACCGCCCACGGGACGCAACTTCTCTTCGTCCTCACTCTCATTGATACGGCGGATGTATTTAAGGCCAGTGGCAAAGGTGTGGTGCTTATCAAGGGGCAGCAGATAGTCGGCCTGCAAGGTGTGCTCCTTGCTCTTGCGGTCGGGACGGTTGTCCAGGTCCATCAGGCCTTGACCGCCATTGAAGAGGCGGATTTGCTCGATGTCGCCCTCGATGTCGTAGAAGTTCTGCTGACGCCGATCATACGACGGCGTGTAGTCAAGGCGGTAGGAGAAGGTGAGCGTCGGGTTGCCCAGTTCGCTGGCCTCTCTGCCGGCTTTGAGGAAAGTATGCTGGTAGTCTGCGCCGAAGTTGTAGCTCATGTTCTTCACTTTCACGCCCATGTAGTCGCGATAGCCATAGATGGTGTTGCCAGCGATGTCGTACATCCGTGTCAGCGCATTGACATTGGTCTTGGCATTGTGGCCAAACACACCTGCACTGACGCTGAGCAGGTCGCGTGGCGAGAACTCGTAACTCGCATCGAGACTACCGTGCTGGAAGAAGCCATAAGGGCTGGTATTGGCATCGCCCACGAGTAGGTGGCGCACGTTGTCGGTGCGATAGGTATTCTCCGTGTGCACATCGACATCGCTTTGGTCGAAATAGGTGGCACCGTAATTGGCCGAGATGGCCAACTTGCCTACCTGCGCCATGGCGAAGAGGCTACCTCCCGAGTACTGGTTGCCCACGTCGATGCGCGGCGTCAGCGTCCAGCCCGCTGTGGAGGTCTGGTCGGCCACGATGAAGTTGAGGATACCCGACACGCCCTCAGCGTCGTATTTCGCTCCCGGGTCTGTAATGACCTCTACGCGCTTGACGTAGTTGGCGGGAAAGACTTTGAGGATTTGCTTGGCATTGGCACTGAGCATCGCGTTGGGCTTGCCATTGACATAGATTTTGAATGAGGAAGAGCCATTGACCTTAATATCGTCGTTGCCATCTACCGTCACCATAGGCACTTTGCGCAGCATCTCGAGCATGGTGTTGGTCTTGGCGTCGGGGTCTTCCTCCATGAGGTAGGACACCTTGTCTATCTCGGCCTTGATACGCGAACGATGTGCCTTGACGACGGCTTCGTCGAGTTCGCGCTCCTGCCAGTCATTGACGAGGCTGTCGAGACGCTGCAAGGCAGCGATGCTGTCGGCATGCGTGAGCACTTTTTGTGCATAGCCACTCGCGGGGCTACCACATAGCGTAAGTAGCAAGCCGCAGAGCAAGATTAGTTTACAGTGTTTCATGTTGGTGTAAGTATTGTTTGATATGTTGATTGAGTTCGTCGAGTGAGATGCCGAGCACGGTCATCTCGCGTGCAGTCTCTGCAAGGTGCTTCTCCAAGAAGTCGGCTTTGCGCTGCGCCATGATGCGCTCGGGAGCATCGGTGGCGACAAAGCAGCCCAAGCCACGCTTGTTGTAGAGCACACCACGCTGTGAGAGCAGGTCATAACTCTTCACCACCGTATTGACATTGACGCCGAGCAGTGCGCTGTATTCACGCGTACTGGGTACACGGCTTTCCGGGGGGTAATGCCCGCACAATATCTCGTCGCAAAGGCGGCCTGCTATCTGCACATATATGGGTAATCCTTCGGTGAAGTTCATAAGCCTATCTTACGGGTTTTGATGACGGTGATGCCCTTAAAGAGTCGGTAAGCCCACCAGACTTCGAGGATGGTAAGCCCCAACAGCACCACGAAAATCATCAATTGGTAATACTGCACATTGCTATGCGTAACTACGAAGTCGTCATAGAAGGCAATCAAAGTGTCCGCATAGGTCAGCACGATGGCCAAGATGATACCCACCACAATCTGTATGAGCAAAGCCATCACGGCCGGTGCCTTGCGAAACAACGCCGACGCGAGCAGATAGAAGGCGTAGTTGAAGAAGAAGAAACTGACCACGCAGAGGCAAGCCATTACCTGCCCCATTACAAACAAATCTGCTTTTCCGTCACTGCCCAAGAGCAATGTCTTGTAAAAATACGGCGTCAGCATGCCCATCCACTGGTGGCTTTGCGAAAACACGTAGAAGATGCAATTGGCCAAGATATCGCTGACGGGGATGAGCGCAGCATAGAGTAGCACTGCGCCAACGGTGCAGAGCAGCACACGCGCCGTAAACTTCTCGCTCATCAATGCAGGAATGGCCAGCATCGTGGTGCGCTGCATCTTGCTACGCATAGGGCGGCACACGGCACTCACCATAAGGAAGATGTAGAAGAAGAAGCCAAAGGCGAGCAGTTCGGCCGTACCACACTTCCAAAGGGCAGGCGCACTCGTGCCATCCACACCAGCAGATAAGAGTACGCCAAGGTTGGGCAAGATAATAATCAACACCTGCGCCAGCAGCAGAGAGAGGGCATGGCGGGAATAGTAGCGGGGATTGCCTATCACGTCGGTGCGCAGGAGTTGCCACACACGCGAGAAAGAGAATTTGCTGTTCATAGGGCTATTTCACGTTGATGGCGTAAGGCAAACGTGCCTGTACGCAGTTATACTTGTTCAAACCACGGAGCACGCGAAGCGGCTCATAGTATGCGCCGAGCGTCTGCTGCACCTTGCGCTCGATGTAGTCGTCCGTCTGGGGCTCATCAAGCAGCGCAGCATACCAAGGCTCGGGCTCGGGGAAGCGGCTCACACCATAGTCTTTCGCTTTGGCCAACTGGGCAGCATAGGCCACAGCATCGTCCAGTCCGCCGAGTCGATCGACGAGTCCGAGCTTGAGGGCTTGGCGACCCGTCCACACGCGTCCCTGTCCGATGGCATCGATTTGCTCCACCGTCTTGTGGCGACCTGCGGCTACGCGGCTGAGGAAGAGGCGATAGCCGCGATTGATGTGCTGTTGCAGCGCATCGGCTTCGGCGGCATTGAAGGCACGACCTTGTGCGCCGAAATCGGCAGAAGCGTTGGTCTTGACGATGTCGAAGTGCAGGCCGAGTTTCTCATTGAGCAGTTCGGAAGCATCGGGCAGGAGGGCAAAGATGCCGATAGAGCCAGTCAGCGTCGTGGGATCGGCGAAGATGTAGTTGGCGCCGCACGACATATAGTAACCACCCGAGGCAGCCATGCCACTCATCGACACGACAACGGGCTTCTTGGCGCGCAGTTGCTGTATGGCGTGCCACATCTGCTCGCTGGCGTATGCGCTGCCGCCACCAGAGTTGATGCGTAGCACGACGGCCTTGATGTCGTCGTCGTTCATCAACTTATCGAGGTCGCTGACCACTTTGCTGCCGACGATTTGGTTGTCTGTGGCCATAGCGAGGCCGTCGGCGTCGTCCACGATGTCACCCTCTGCGTAGTAGATAGCGATAGTACCGTCGGAACCGCTCTCGGAGAAGGTCTTATCCAGCGGCGCAACGTCCTCAACCTCCACCAGATTTACAGCGTCGGCCTTGGCCATCTGGCGCAACACGACGCGCACGGAGTCGATGTAGGCGATGTCGTCAGCCATGTGCTTGGCCTTGTGCTGCGTCGCTTCGGAGAGCATCATATAGGTGTCGGCATAGGCGTTGAGACTATCGGCAGAGAGACTACGCGAAGCCGCGACATCCTTGGTCAATGTGCCCCAGATGTCGGTGAGGAAACTCGTGACCTGCTGTCGGTTGGGGTCGGACATCTCTGTCAGAATGAAAGGCTCGACAGCACTCTTGAAGGTGCCGACCTTGAAGACCTGCGCCTTCACGCCTACCTTCTTCATAAGGTCGGTGAAGAATATGGGCTGCGAGGCCAAGCCGTGCCAGTCGAGCAGGCCAGAGGGGTTGAGCATCACGCGGTCGGCTATGGAGGCGATGTAGTAGGCACTCTGGCTGTATGTGTCGCCGTAGGCCACGACAAACTTCTTGGACTTCTTGAAGGCGGCGAGGGCATCGCGGAGTTCTTCGAGCTGAGCGAAGTCGGCCTGAAGCTCGCCTGCTTCGAGGTAGATGCCCTTGATGTGGTCGTTGTCTGCGGCGACGCGGATAGCGGCCTTGATGTCGTCGAGCCCTTGCGTCGCGTCCAATGTCGCGCCCATGAAGGTCTGCAAGGGGGTGCTCTCTACGGTGCTTTCGGCCATCGGGCCAGAGAGGTGGATGCGCAGCACGCTATCGTCGGGCACGCTGCGGCTGCCAGCACCTACGATCAGGCCGACGAGCAGCAGAAGAAGGCTGAGGGCAAAGAAGAAAGCGGGTATGAGTAGTATGCCAGTGATGGTGGCAAAGACGTGTTTCCAAAAGTCTTTCATAAGTCAAGGAAGGGGTTTTAGGAGAATGAAAGTTAGACCAAGGCTTCGGGTTGAAGCAACTTGGGATTGTGGGAGAGCGCGTTGAAGAGCAACTCGAGGCTGACAGGGGTGTCGCCAAGTCCCGTGCCGCGCGTCATGACTGCCGTGCCCGAGAGTGTAGGCTCGGCATAGAGGGCATCGCTCACGTCGTCGCCAGCAGGACGCACGGCGAAGTCGAAGCATTCGCTCAGGCGTTGCACGCTCTCGCTCAGGAGCAGTCCTGTGCCCGAGAGCATCACGACGTGGTCGATGAGCATCTCCACGTCGCGCACCTGATGGGTGCTGATGACGATGGTGCGGTCGTCATTCATGTGACGCGAGATGACGCTGCGAAACTGCGCTTTGGAGGGGATGTCGAGGCCGTTGGTAGGCTCATCGAGCAGCAACAAGCGCGTCTGGGCAGCAAGGGCAAAGCTCATAAAGACCTTCTTGCGCTGCCCCATGGAGAGGCGGGCGAGGTGCACATCGGGCGTGAGCTCAAACTCGTGCAGACACTCTCCGAGCACCTCGCAGGAGAAGTTGGGATAGTACGGGCTGTAAAGTGCCACGAAGCGTGACAGCGGCACCTCGGGCAGTTCAAACTCCTCGGGCACCAGGAAAAGTTCTGAGAGGAATTGCGGCGTACGCTCGGCGGGCTGGTGTTCGTTCACTGCCACTGTACCGCGTTGGGGCAGCAACATGCCTGCCAAGAGGTAGAGCAATGTCGATTTGCCCGTGCCGTTTTTGCCCAAAAGCCCTACAATGCTACCGGAGCGCAACTCCAAGTTAAAATCCTCGAATACAGGAGGATAGGCAGCACCATAGGCGAAGTTGAGATACTGTACTTTAATCATTATTTTTGAGGTTTTATGGTGTAATAGTTCATTAGTGCACTGCAAAGATAGTACACCCAAGCAATTCGCTCCAAACTTTTCACCAATTATTTTTGCGTGAGTGCCATTATTTAACTTTCGTTAAGGCTTTCGGGCGGCTAACATCATTGGTCAAAATTTCGGTCGTGTCGGCTGAAATCCGTCAAGCGTCCAGCAGTTTTGACGCGCTGTGCGTGCCTTCGTTGCGATGTCAATCGAGAGCGGGGACAAAGCGCGCAGTTAGAGGACACCGCTCTAACGACTTAGTCGTTAGAAACTTACGCAGAAACTGGCGGCATAAATCCCCCACACAGGGCGCACCATCTGCCCTCATCGTGCATCGCATCTGCCCACGTCGTGCATACGACTTGCCCTTATCGTGCGCACGGCGAGGGCAGATCGTTATAGTTTAGACGCCTTTCATCGCCCATTTACTACCCATAGCGGCAAATTTCGCATGGCAGAGCGGCTGAACACCGTGCGCAGACGCGCTAAATGCGCCGATGAGGTTTGTCAAAATTTTTGCCCAAAGCGACACAAAAACGGCTGCAACATTTTTCTGTCTCACGGGAAATGATTAACTTTGCCATCGTAAATAAGTATTCCGCCCTATGGCTCTTTCCCTGCTTCTTCGTCCCGCCACAAAGCTCGACGCTCCCGTCATCGCCCGCAATGTCATGGCCGCTTGGGGCACAGACCCTTCTGCCGCTGCGCCCGAAGACGCGACAGGCCAGTTGCTGCAAGCCATGACCCAGATTTGTGGCCGCGACGACACGCTGTATAGTTACCGCCACACCACCATCGCCGAAGCCGCCGATGGCACAGCGGTAGGCTCACTCACGGCCTACGACGGCGCGCTGTATGAGCCGCTGCGCGACGTGACTTTCGCGCTCCTGTCTGCTCTCATGGGGCAGCCCGCGCCTATGCACAACGACATCGAGACCCACGCCGGCGAATACTACTGCGACTCCCTCGCCGTCAGCCCGTCACATCGCGGACAAGGCGTCGCCACCGCGCTCTTGCGCCACGCCGAGCAGCAGGCCGCCGCAGCAGCAGCCGAAGTGAACACCATGGCTCTGGCCGTCGCTCCCGACAACGCGGCCGCCCAGCGGCTCTACGAGCGTCTCGGCTACCACAACGACGGCAGCAGCATCTGCCTCTTCGGCCACACCTTCTGCCGTATGGCCAAGCCCATCACCGCCGCAGCCGCCCTCTGCGTGGAGCGCGACGGCGATTTCGATGCGGCGTGCCCCCATTTCGTGGGCGCAGTCATCACCGCCGAGGTCACGAACAGTCCCACATCGCCTGCACTATGGGCCGACATCGTCGCCGCTGGCGCAACGCTGCGCCGCGACTACACCACGGAGACCATCAAGTCGCACCCGGGCATCGCCGCCACCCGCGCCGCCTACAAGGCCGCTGGTAAGGACCCTTCGCGCTACCGTCCGTCGTGTGAGCAACTCTGCCGACGGTTGCTGCAAGGCAAAGACCTGTATAGCGTCGATACCATCGTCGATTTGGGCAACCTCGTCTCCATCGCCTACGGCTACAGCACAGGGCTGCTGGATGCCGACAAGATGCAAGGGGCGAAAGTGGTGCTCGGCATCGGGCGTGAAGGCGAAGCCTACGAAGGCATCGGGCGTGGCGCACTCAACATCGCCTGCCTGCCCGTCTATCGCGACGCACAGGGCACACGCGCCATCGCCACGCCTACCTCCGACAGCACCCACACCATGCTCTCGGCCGCGACACGCCACCTCTGCTGCTTCATCAACGGCTACGACGGCGACCGCAGCCGCGTCGAGGCCGCCGTGCGCTACACCTGCCGCCTGCTCTATCAGTACGCCGAGAGCCGCGTCTGCACCGTAGCCTACTACTAACCACGACACCGTCTCGCGCGCACGAGCGCGCGTTACCTATAATATCATCACCTCACTACCTTCAACGCCTATGCTACGCAAGATTAGACTTCTCCTTGCAACCGTGTGCTTCACGCTCATC
>JAGHRU010000065.1 GCA_018066225.1 Candidatus Equimonas enterica | reverse complement strand
ACTGTATATAGAGCAGTGCTTGGTTGTAGTAGGCTTCGGCAATGCCGCCATCCAGCGTGATGGCTTGCTGAAAGTCGGCTATTGCCTTGTCGGTCTGCCCTTGTGCAGCGTAGATGCACCCTCTGTTGTAGTAGAGATAGGCATTGTCGGGAGCAAGAAGTAAGGCTTGCTGCATCACGCCCAAGGCTTGGGCGTAAAGCGTAGTCCCCGTGGGCATCGTTTCGTCTGCGACACCTGCGGTCTGCATCTCGCAGAGGATGGTGGCGCGGAGCATTATGGCGGAGATGTTAGGCGTCGTATCCTGTGCTGTTTCATTTAGGTCAGCCAAGGCTGACGACAAGTCATAGCGTTGGCGATGTACGACTGCGCGTAAGAGCAGAAGATCGGTACGGCAAAGGGTTGCTGTGTCAAGGGCGGTCGCTACCACTTCCAGTGTATGCCGTCCATCACTGCCATCCTGCAAATCGACATGCTCCTCGGCTGTTAGTTGCAATTGTCCTATACGCAGCGGCAAGCGGTTTACCCTGTCGAGTTCGGCCATGTAGCCTACGCTGTGATAGCCTTTGGTGGAAGTCGGGATAGAAATCAAGGTAGCCGTGAACATAGGTAGCAGAGTGTGGTTCACCTTCCTGTTCTGCACCTTGCCCGAGTATTCGCCCATAAAGGTACGCGTGGTGTCGGCATCTTCCTCTACCAATTGCAGATACTGTGCTAAATCATGCTCACTGCGTCGTCGCACCTTCTTTATCTTGGCAGGCTGTTTGCCGAAATACATATCAAGGTCTGCCCGCTGCACTTTCGTCTCATCAGCAAGTGCTCCTCGACTATCGCCGATACGTCGGCGACAACGTGCTCTGGCTGCATAACCGTAGAGGAAATTGGGATAGGCTTTTATGATCTGGCTGTAATCGGCCTCTGCCCCACGGTAGTCGCCTGTCTGCTCACGCAGTAAAGCGCGGTTGTAGATGGCCAGCACATTATCAGGCTCGGCCTTAATGACAAAGGTAAAGTCCTCGATAGCCCGATTGTCGTCGCCTATCATCGCACGCAGCAAGCCGCGATTGTAGTGTGCAACGAAATGCGCAGGTATGAGTGCAATGACTTTGTCGTAGTCGGCCAGCGCATCGTTGTACTTATAGAGACCGTTGCGAGCTATGGCACGTGAGAGGTAATTGTCTGCATCGCTGGGACGAAGCACGATGGCGCGTGAAAGACATGAGTCGGCGAGCAGATAGTCCTCTCTCTGACACGCATAGCGTCCTTTCATTGCCCAGGCATCTGCTTCCGAAGGGTTGATGCGTAAGACATCATCTACGACGCGCAGTCCAGAGAGCGTGTCGCCTTGTTCCAAGAAGATTTGCGCCTTGAGCATGTGTCCACGGGTAAAGCGTGGCGCACCTCGTAGCACCTCGTCAATGGCAGTTGTCGCTTCCGTGTAGCGATGGAGCTGGAGCAAGCATAGCGTCTTGTTGAAAGCCGCCGTCTGATCTGTGGGCTTCTCGGCGAGGACTCGGGTGTAATCGGCTATGGCACTTTCGTAGTCATTGACACGAATGTAGCATAGTCCACGCAACCCGTAGTATTCCACCCGAAACGGATTGAGGCTTACGGCAATGTCACAGTCGCTCAATGCCCCTTGGAAGTCATCAAGAGAGAACTTGGCTGCGCCGCGTAGATAATAGGCCTCAGCCGACTGAGGACGTGCCTGGATGGCGTAGTTGAAATGCGCAATGGCCGTAACATAATCGTCGTAGTACAACGCAGTACGACCCATCTGCAAGACATTCTTTGCGTTGAACTGGGCGCGTACAACACTGCCTCCTATCACCCACAACGCCGCAAGGCAAATGACAAAGTTTTGCCACGCGAAAGGCTTGTTGTGGATGGTAGGAGGCATACGACGGATAGGCCTATATCGGGAGATTTACTTCACGCGATAACTGCAAGAGAACTTGCCTGCACGCAGATTGGCAAGTTTTCGCTTGTTGAGCTGTTTGCGCAAAGGAGCGATGCGGTCGATAAACATCTTGCCTTCAAGATGGTCAAACTCGTGCTGCATGACGCGGGCCAAATAGCCTTCGACCCACTCTTCGTGCGGCTGCATATCCTCGTCAAGGTATTTCACTCTGATGCGCGTAGGACGACGCACTGGCTCATGGATGCCAGGCACAGAGAGGCAACCTTCCTCCATCGACTTGGTCTCGGTCTCGTCATACTCCAAGATGTGAGGATTGATATAGGCTTTGTTGAAGCCTTTATACTCGGGATAGTCGTCGGAAAGCACGTCCAAGGTGATGACAACGACGCGGATGGGAAGTCCTATCTGTGGTGCAGCAAGGCCTACACCTTCGCTGTTGTACATCGTGTCAAACATGTTGGCAATGAGTTCTTTAAGATTGGGGTAATCGGGAGTGATGTCTTCGCAAACCGTACGAAGGACGTTCTTGCCATAAGTGTATATTGGAAGTATCATATCTTGGGGAAAGTGATGTTCGTGTTAGAGGTGTTTGTGGCTATCCATATAGGTCTGCAAGATGATGCAAGCCGATATTTCGTCCACGAGAGCCTTGTCTTGTCTCCGCTTCTTGGAAATGCCACTTTGCAGCATCGCCTGATGGGCTAAAACGGAAGTGTAACGCTCATCGACATAAATGATAGGGATGGTAGGCATCGTCTGCGCCAGTTTGGCTACAAACTGCTCGACGCGCGCCAAATTCTCCGAAGGGCGGCCGTTGGTCTGCATCGGTTTGCCGACCACAAATTGCTGCACTTCTTCGCGCTGACAGTAGGCTTGCAGATAGGCCATCAAGCCTTTTGTCTCCACCGTGGTCAGCGGATTGGCGATGAGCTGCAAAGGGTCGGAAACAGCAATGCCCGTCCGCTTTTTGCCGTAGTCTATCGCAAGGAGTCTGCCCATTGCTAATGCTGGAATTTCCAAGCGTAATCGGCCATCTTTATCGCAGTAACGGCGAACTCTGCGCCTTTGTCGCCGACGCAACCGTCTGCGCGATCCAAGGCTTGCTGATGCGTATTGACCGTGAGGATACCGTTGATAATGGGCACATTTTCGGTGGCGTTGAGGTGCGCCAGACCTTGGGTTGCCCCTTGGCAGATGTAGTCGAAGTGCGGCGTGTCGCCGCGGATGACACAGCCCAAAACGATGACAGCATTGACATGGCCATAGTGCACCATCTGCGACACGCCAAAGATGAGTTCAAAACTACCGGGGACTTGACGCACATGGATACTGCTGTCTTCGGCCCCATACTGTCGGAGCGTAGCGACTGCGCTTTGGAGTAAGCGCTGGGTGATGTCGCTGTTCCACTCCGTCACGATGATGCCGAAGCGCATATTGCTGGCGTCGGGGATGTTGTCGGAGGCGTGCTCCAAGAGAGAAAAGTCGGACATAAGCGTGGGCTTTGTGGCGTTTACGATTGATAGTTGACAGAGGTCTTAAATGTCAGACTTCCGCCAACTATCAAGTCGTTATTATGGAAAAGTTATGCCGTATTACTTGGTGCGCTCGATATACTTGTCTATCTCGGGCGCTACAAAAGTATTACCCTGTAAGTTGGGAGAAGCCTGCATGGAGGTCGTGTATTCCTCCTTGACACGCGTGTAAAGTTTGTTGGCTTCTGCCTTCTTACCTTGCGTCTCAAGCAGACGCGCAGCGTCCATGAGCAGCATAGGGCTGAAAGCATCGTTGTCGGCCTTGTCGGCTGCATCGATGAATGTCTCAATGGCCTTGTCAATCTGCTTGGTTGCAGCATAGCAGTTGGCCAAAGTGCTCATGATGGCAGGCGAAATGGTAGCATCGTCTTGGGGCTTAAACGACTCGAACCGGTTGATAGCCTCCTGATACTTCTCCTGCTTGGCATAGCAGATACCTGCATAGGCGTGGGCGATATTGGCGGCATCGGTGTATGAATAGCCGTCTGCAATCTTGAGGAAGCCCTCAAAGGTTTTACCGTCACCCTTCAAAGCCTTATCAAAATCGTTTTGCATGAAATAGGTCTGGCCGAGCGCCAACTGCGTCTGTGCCTTATTCTCACGCTGCCCCAGCCAATACTTAATGCCGATGCAGAGAAGGATGGCAGCCACAATGGCGATAGCACCTATCGTAAGCGGCTTCTTGTACTTGTTGATAAAGGCTTCCTGCGAAGAGATTGCGGAATCCAAATCCAAACTGTTTGCTTGTTTCTTGTTACTCATATCGTATTGTTGTTATATTTCTTGCGTGTCGTGCCAGTGTGCACCTCCGATGGGTGGTGTCTGCACATTAGCGGTGCAAAGTTACAACATTCTTTTCTTCCTGCAAAATATTCTCCATATTTTTTCTAAAATAAGCCTTGCCGCTTTGCAAAATCCGCCAAACAACCTGCCGCTGCAAAGGCAAGCGAGTGCTTGCGCCTGCCATATATATAAATATAGGTATAAATCCTCACCTTTCCTGTCTGCCCAGACACAAAAAACTATCTGGGCAGACGCGACGAACGATCTGCCCAGACAGTTTCAACGACAAGGGCAGACGGTGAAGCCTGTCGCTTGGCGTCGCAAAACCACGCCGCAACACCCCTGAAAAGCGCAATAAACGTTAAAAATACGCATTTATTGTGGGAAACATTTGGTCGGTACGAAAAAAATGCGTAAATTTGCGGCATAATTTAGAAATAGAATACCTATGCGCAAATATATAC
>JAGHRU010000111.1 GCA_018066225.1 Candidatus Equimonas enterica | reverse complement strand
CGCTACCGTGGCGCAGACCGCCGTATCCATCAGAGCGACGGCGTGCACTACTCCACCTTCTCGCTCTGGGACACCTACCGTGCTGCTCATCCGCTCTACACCATCGTGCAGCCCCAGCGCGTGGCCGACATGGTAAATTCTCTGCTCGACTTCGAGGAGCAGAGCGGCGCACTGCCCGTGTGGAGCCTATGGGGCAGTGAGACCGACATGATGATAGGCTACCACGCCGTGCCCGTCATCGTCGATGCCGTGATAAAAGGCTTCCCCATCGACCCCAACGCCGCCTTGGAGGCCTGTGTGCGCTCGGCCGACCGCGACGACTATCGCAGCATAGGCCGCTACAAGCGTCTGGGCTATGTGCCTGCGGGCGTCACCGACATGGGCGAGAATGACTGGTCGCTCTCGCGCACCATGGAGTACGCCTACGACGACTGGTGCGTCGGGCTGCTGGCCGATGCCTTGGCCTACGACTCGCTGATACAGGCTTTCGGCACCCGCGCCGATTACTACCGCAACCTATGGCAATCCACTTCGGGCTTCTTCGTCCCGCGCGACAGCACTGGGCAGTTCGTCACGCCTTTCGACCCTGAGGCTTACAGCCCACACATCTGCGAGAGCAACGCCTACCAGTATCTCTGGTCAGTGCAGCACGACATCGACGGACTCGCCGCGCTCATGGGCGGTAAGCGCAAGATGCGCGAGCGACTTGACGACTTCTTCACCCACGCCACCACCGATACGGCAGCACTGCCCATCTTCTCCACAGGCATGATAGGCCAATACGCCCACGGCAACGAGCCGTCGCACCATGTGGCCTATCTCTACAACTATGTCAAAGCACCCGAGAAGACGCAGCGTCTCGTGCACGACATCTGCCACACGCTCTACCGCAACGCTCCTAACGGCCTCTGCGGTAACGACGACTGCGGGCAACTCTCGGCGTGGTATGTGCTCTCTGCCATGGGCTTCTACCCGGTCAATCCCACGGGCGGCCTCTTCGACCTCGGCACGCCACGCTTCCCCAAGGTGACGCTCCACACCCCCACGGGGCGTACGCTCACCATCGTAGCCGAGGGCTATGCCGACGACAGCCCCTATGTGCGCAGCGTGCAGTGGGACGGCCGACGCTACAACAAGCACACGTTCTCCTACGACATGCTCCTTCAAGGCGGCATCCTTACGTTCATTATGTCCGACACGCCGTGCCGCGCATGGTACTAAAAGAGACACGTCGCACGACAAGGGCAGACCGTTTCAACGACAAGGGCTGATCGTTTCAACGACAAGGGCAGACAGTTTTTTGTATCCGCCCAGACCGTAAAACCCCTCTCCGCAACCTCTAAAAACTCCCTACTATGAAGCACCTCCTTACCCTCCTGCTCGCTGCACTCTGCCTCACGGCATCGGCACGCGACTACACACAGTATGTCAATCCGCTGATGGGCACGCAGTCGGAGTTCGCGCTCTCAGCTGGCAACACCTACCCCGCTATCGCCCTGCCTTGGGGCATGAACTTCTGGACACCGCAAACGGGAGAGATGGGTGACGGCTGGCAATACACCTACACGGCGCACCAGTTGCGCGGCTTCAAGCAGACGCACCAGCCCTCACCGTGGATCAACGACTACGGCCAGTTTGCCATCATGCCGATGACGGGACGCCCCATCGCCGACGAGAGGGAGCGTGCCTCGTGGTTCTCCCACAAGGCAGAGACGGCGAGGCCCAACTACTATCAGGTTTATCTGGCCGACTACGACATCAACGCCGAACTCACCCCCACGGAGCGCGCCTGCCTCTTCCGCTTCACCTTCCCCGAGGGGAAGAGTTATATCAACGTCGATGCCTACGACCAAGGCAGCCACATCCGCATCCTCTCCGCCGAGCGCAAGATAGTGGGCTACACCACACGCAACAACGGCGGCGTGGGCGAGAACTTCCGCAACTATTTCGTCCTCGTCTTCGACCACCCCTTCACCTACACTGCCACCTACGCCGCTGATGCCAAGGACATGCCCGTGAGCCTCGACTCCCTCGCGCTGACACAGACCACCTACCACGCTGGCGCCATCGTGGGCTTCGACACCCGACGCGGCGAGAAAGTGCATGTGCGCGTCGCCTCCTCCTTCATCAGCGAAGCGCAGGCCGAGACCAATCTAACGGAACTCGGCACAGCCGACTTCGAGACCCTGCGCCAACGAGGCACTGACCGCTGGAATGAGGTGCTCGGACGCATCGATGTGGAAGGCGGCTGTGTGACGGAGAGCGAAGACGACCTGCGCACCTTCTACTCCTGTCTCTACCGCTCGCTGCTCTTCCCCCGCATGTTCTGGGAGCGCGACGCCACAGGCCATGTGCACCATTACAGCCCCTACAACGGCAGGGTATGCGACGGCTATCTCTACACCGACACAGGCTTTTGGGACACCTTCCGCTGCCTCTTCCCGCTGCTCGACCTCGTCTATCCCTCCGAGAGCCTCAAGATGCAGGAAGGACTGCTCAACGCCTACCGCGAAAGCGGCTTCTTCCCCGAATGGGCATCACCCGGCCATCGCCCCTGCATGGTGGGCAACAACTCCGCCGCCGTCCTTGCCGACGCTTTCGTCAAGGGCATCCGCGTCAGCGACACCAAGACGCTGATGGAAGGACTGCTCCACGCCACCCACGCCGTCCACCCCGAAGTGAAAAGCACAGGGCGCATCGGCTACGAGCACTATAACGCCCTCGGCTACATCCCCTGCGACATCGGCATCAAAGAGAGCGCGGCACGCACACTGGAATACTGCTTCGACGACTGGTGCGTACTGCAAGTGGCAGAAGCCCTTGGGCAGCCACGCGACACGCTGCGCACACTCCGTGAGCGCGCACTCAACTACCGCCACCTCTTCCGCCCCGACTACCGCCTCATGAGTGGACGCAGGGCCGACGGCACCTTTGCAGACGATTTCTCGCCCCTGAAATGGGGTGGCGACTTCACCGAAGGCAACGCTTGGCACTACACATGGTCGGTCTTCCACGACCCCCAAGGGCTCATCGACCTCATGGGCGGCAAACACAACTTCACCGCGATGCTCGACAGCCTCTTCACCCTGCCGCCGCTCTACGACGACAGTTACTACGGCTTCCCCATCCATGAGATACGCGAGATGACGGTGATGAACATGGGCAACTACGCCCACGGCAACCAGCCCGTGCAACACGCCATCTACCTCTACGACTGGGCAGGTGAGCCCTGGAAGGCGCAATACTGGCTGCGCGAAGTCATGCGCCGCATGTACGCCCCCACCCCCGACGGCTACTGCGGCGACGAAGACAATGGCCAGACCTCCGCGTGGTACGTATGGAGCGCACTGGGGCTCTATCCCGTCTGCCCCGCATCGACGCACTACGCCATCGGCTCTCCCGCCTTCCGACACGCCACCCTGCACCTCGAAAACGGGCACGACATCACCATCGAAACTGCTGGCGGTGCGAAGCATGCGCCCTACATACAGCACATGACGCTCGACGGCAAGGCATGGGACGCCAACTACCTCGACCACTTCACCCTCACCCGTGGCGCAACACTGCACTACGACATGAGCACCACCCCCAACACACAGCGGGGCACTTCGGCCAAAGCCGCACCTTACAGTTTCTCCCGATAACCCACATTTTCCCCACTGCCTTTGGCTATGTGGAGGGGAATGTATAACTTTGCACGTGCAAAGCATTACATGACGCGGCCCGACGAGGTGCACTACGCGCACCAACGACGACCACCGCTCTTTGCACATGCGAAACATTGCACGGGCAAAGCATTACATGACGCGGCCCGACGAGGCGCACTACGCGCACCAACGACGACCAGCAAACGGGCAAAGCCTTCAACATACCGCTTATAATAAGTACAAACGTGATAACACTTCGCAACATCCACAAGTCCTTCGGCACACTCGAAGTATTGAAGGGCATCGACATAGACATCGCACGCGGCGAAATCGTAAGCATCGTAGGCCCCAGCGGGGCTGGCAAGACGACACTCCTGCAAATCATAGGTACACTCTACCGCCCCGACACGGGCAGCCTCACCATAGACGGCACCGATGTGCTCCGCCTCTCACGCCGCGACATCGCACGCTTCCGTTGCCAACACCTGGGCTTCGTCTTTCAGTTTCACCAACTCCTGCCCGAGTTCACCGCCGAGGAAAACATCCTCATCCCAGCCCTCATAGCAGGTACACCACGACGCGAAGCCAAAGCACGCGCTACCGAACTGCTTGACTACCTCGGCATGACACACCGCGCCGAACATAAGCCCAGCGAGATGTCGGGAGGCGAACAGCAACGCATCGCCGTGGCACGCGCCTTGATGAACCGCCCCGATGTCATCTTGGCCGACGAGCCTTCGGGATCGCTCGACAGCCGCAACAAGCAAGAACTGCACCAACTCTTCTTTGACCTCCGCGAGCGTTTCGGCCAGACCTTTGTCATCGTCACCCACGACGAACAACTCGCCACAACTACCGACAGGACGATACACATCGTCGATGGTCGCGTGCAAGAATAAGCACGCACTTATGGGCTCATTTTGCCAACTCCACATAACAGCAAAACGCGAAAGTGGTGAAAAACAGCGATTTACGGCAAAAAAATTTGGTACGTTTGCCGCGTTGCGCTACTTTTGCATTACGATTTAAGCATAGTATTTCCTACGATAAGTTTTTTCATCTCTATATAAGTTCTGTGAGCGAACGCTTCGTCGAGAGACGAGACGTTCGCATTTTTTTTGCACGAAAAGGGCAAAAGCCTGAATTTTCTTCGTAATTTTGCACTACCAATCGACAAGACTACTATTTATGACCCAGACAGAGAAGTTCGCCGAACTCGCCGAGAAGCCCGTCGGCCGACTGCTACTACAATACGCCATCCCCGCCATCATCGCTATGGCGGCCTCATCGGTCTATAACATCATCGACGGCATCTTCATCGGACAAGGCGTGGGCGACAACGCCATCATGGGACTCGCGCTGACCACCCCCATCATGAACCTCACCGCCGCTTTCGGCGCAATGGTCGGCGTGGGCGCAAGCACGCTGATGTCGGTGCGCTTGGGGCAGAAAGACTATGCCACGGCCAAGAAAATCCTCGGCAATGTCCTTATCATGAACACGGTGATGGGCCTCACCCTGGGAGTGCTCATCCAGATATTTCTCTCCCCCATCCTGCGCTTCTTCGGCGCGAGCGACGCCACCCTGCCCTATGCCTACGACTTCATGACCGTGCTGCTCACGGGCAACGTCGTCACCCACCTCTACCTCGGCCTCAACGCCTTGCTGCGCTCCACCAACCGCCCACGACATGCCATGTACGCCACCTTTGGCACCGTCGGCATCAACTGCGTGCTCGCCCCCTTGTTTATCTTCGTGCTCGACATGGGCATCCGTGGTGCCGCCTTGGCCACCATCACGGCACAGGCCGTGATGCTGCTGTGGCAGTTTCGCCTTTTCTCCAAGCCCGACGACCTCATCCGCCTCGAACGACGCGCCATCCGCGCCAACCGCCGCATCATGGGCGACGCACTGCTCATCGGCTTGCCGCAGTTCTTGGTCAATGCTTGCGCCTGCTTGGTAAGCATCATCATCACGCGCAGCATGGCGCAGTATGGCGGCGATGTGGCGGTCGGCGCGTTTGGCATCACCAACCGCCTCGTTATGCTGATGGTCTTCATCGTCGTCGGGCTCAATCAAGGTATGCAGCCCATCGCGGGCTACAACTACGGCGCACAGCAGATGGATCGTCTCATCACAGTGCTCAAATACACCATCTACGCCGCCACCGTCATCACGACTACGGGCTTCTTGGCCAGCATGTTCTTTGCCAGGCCGATGGTGAGTGTCTTTGCCAAAGACGCGCCCGCGCTCATCGATGCAGCCGCCCACGGCTTGCGCATCATCGTGCTGCTCTTCCCCTTGGTCGGGATGCAGATAGTATCGACCGCATTCTTCCAAAGCATTGGCTTCCCCGCCAAGAGTATCTTCCTCTCGCTCACGCGCCAAGTGCTGTTTCTCATACCTTGCCTGCTCATCTTGCCGCAGCTCTGGGGCGACACACCACTGGAAGGCGTATGGTATGCCATGCCGACGAGCGACGGCGCAGCCGCCCTGCTCTCTGCCGTGCTCCTGTATAAGCAAATCAAGAAGTTGCGCAAGGCGTAATAAACGCTCGGCGCGAAAGCAACGCTCTCTATTCACCCTCATATATCCTCTTTCACCTCATGACAGGTCCCTTCGTTATCACCATTGGCCGCCAACTTGGCAGTGGCGGTCGCAGCATTGGCCATCTGCTGGCCGAGAAGTTTGGTATCGCCTACTACGACAAGGAAATCCTCTCGCTCGCAGCCGCCGAGAGCGGACTCGGCGCGAAGGTCTTTGAGCGCGGCGATGAGCGCAAGAGTTTTCTGCGCGGCCTCTTTGGGGCTATCACGCCGATGCTGACCACAGGCGGCGACTTCTACAACAACCAAATCTCCGAAGACAGTCTCTTTCACATCCAAAGCGGCGTCATACAGAAGATGGCTGCCCAGCACTCTTCCGTCTTCATAGGACGTGCCAGCGACTACATCCTGCGCGACCACCCACGGAGTTGCCACATCTTCATCGCCGCCAACACGGAGGACCGCATCGCCCACATCATGGAGCGACGCGGCATAGACCGCAAACACGCCAAGGAACTTATGCGCGAGGCCGACCAACAGCGCGCTGGCTACTACAACTTCTACGCCTCGGGCACATGGGGCAGCGCAGACACCTACAACCTCTGCATCAACTCGTCTATCCTCGGTTACGAGCGTACGGCAGACTACATCGCACAGTTTGTCATCGAAAAGCTGCAACTCGCCGACCTCTATCCCGACCTCGCCACCCGCCTCATGGGTAAGCGATAGTGACAAGAGACGCACCTTGATTTCGGCCACAACGACATAAAAAAAGGCATAAAACCAATGTTTTTCAATAACAACGCAAAAAAAAATGGCCGAAAAATGCCATATAGTCAAAAATAATGCTTACCTTTGCGGTGTTGATTTGCAATATAAGTAACCATAAACACATATCACAACATGGGTAACATTGACAATCTGGACAAAAAGATCCTTGAAATCATCTCAGAGAACGCACGCATTCCGTTTAAGGACATCGCCGAAGTCTGTGGTGTATCGCGTGCAGCCATCCATCAGCGTGTACAGCGCATGATAGCCTCTGGCGTCATCCTTGGCTCCAACTATCGCATCAAGCCCGAGTTGCTGGGGTATAGCACTTGCGCCTACATTGGGCTCACCATCAAGCACGCCCCCGAGTACCGCGACATCATCAAGTGTCTGGAAAAGATACCCGAGGTCGTGGAGTGTCACCTCACTACTGGCCCCTACGCCATGCTGCTCAAAGTCTATGCACGCGACAACGCGCATCTGAAAATCATCCTCAACGAGCAACTGCAAACCATCACCAATGTGGTCAGCACCGAGACGCTGATTTCGCTGGAAGAGACGCTGAACAAGCACGTGCCTATCTGCTAACATCAGACTTATCATTCACCCTAATAAAAGCGGAGCTCCGGCCCCGCTTTTCTATTATCACAGCCATGCCCATCATAGCCATCACCTCCAACTACGGCGATCAAGTCGCCACATTAGCGCAAGGCTACTACCAGAGTCTGCGCCTCGCAGGTGCTACGCCTGTCATCGTCCCCCCCACATCGTCGGCCGCCGAAGTAGAGACGCTGCTCGAGAATTGCGACGGCCTGTTGCTCTCGGGGGGTGGCGACCTCAACCCACTGCTCGTCGGCGAAGAGCCACTGCCCACGCTCCACGACATCAACGGGGCACGCGATGGCTTTGAACTCCTCATCACCCGCCGCGCCGTAGCCCGCCACATGCCGATACTCGGCATCTGTCGCGGCGTGCAAGTCCTCGCAGCCGCTATGGGCGGTCGCGTGGCACAAGACATCGCCACCTGTCTGCCGGGCGAGCACATCAAGCACAGCCAAAAGGCAGAGCGCTATGAGCCCACCCACACTGTGGAAGCGGCAGAAGGCAGCACGATAGCGCAAATCCTCGGCAAGCGTTTCGTCGTCAATTCCTTTCACCACCAAGCCGTCAGCAGCGTAGCGGGGACGACGCTCCGTGTCAGTGCCACGGCCTCCGACGGGGTCATAGAGGCGATAGAGAGTGCCGACGGCGGACAAATCATCGGCGTACAGTGGCATCCCGAGACCTTCTGCCTCGCGCCCGACGACGCACCGCAGCGCACCGCTATGCAGCCTCTCTTTGAGCACTTCGTGGAGGACTGCCGTGCCTATGCCCGTGCCCGTGATTTTCACCGCCGCCACTTCACCATCGACTCCCATTGCGACACGCCGATGCTCTTCGCCGAAGGCGCAGTAAACTTCGCCGAAGGCGACGCGCGTGCCCTCGTCGATTGGCCCAAGATGCGCGACGGCGGACTGGACGCCATCTGCATGGTGGCCTACTTGCAGCAACGCGAAGGCCTCGCCCCCGAAGCCTATACGGCAGAAGCCGACAGCCTGCTCACACGCCTGCGTCAGATGATAGACGCCACACCCCACGCCGCCATCGCCCGCAGCCGCAGCGAGATGATGGGCAACAAGGCGCGGGGCATCAAGAGCATCGTCTGCGGCATAGAGAACGGCGCAGCCTTGGGCGGCAAGGTGAGCAACGTGGCACGCTACGCCGCAGAAGGCATAGCCTACATCACGCTCTGCCACAACGGACACAACGACCTCTGCGACTCGGCACGCCCACTCTCGGGGCAGCCCGAAGCCCTCTACGGCGGCCTCTCGCCCTTGGGACGCGAAGTGGTGAAAGCCATGAACGCATCGGGCATCCTCGTGGACCTCTCCCACGCCGCCGAGAGCACCTTCTACGACGCCTTGGAAGCCTCGACGACGCCCATCTTCTGCTCTCACTCGTCCTCACGCGCCCTATGCAATCATCCGCGCAACCTCACCGACGACCAACTGCGTGCCCTGGCCGAGCACGGCGGTGTAGCACAAGCAACTTTCTACCACGGTTTCCTGCGCGACGATGAGGCCACCCACGGCGCAGCCACCGTGGAGGACGCCGTGCGCCACATCCTGCACATGATAGACGTGGCAGGCATCGAGCATGTGGGCATCGGCAGCGACTTCGACGGCGACGGTGGCGTGAGCGGCCTCGCCGACGCCAGTTACTACACCACACTGACGCGCCACCTCATGGCAGAAGGGCTCACCGAGAGCGACCTCGCGCTACTCTGGGGCGGCAATCTGCTGCGCCTCATCTTCCCGCTGCGCCCATAAAAGGCGCGGGAAACTTGGCACAGTGAAAAATTTTCCGTACTTTTGCAGCACAAATAACGCCATACGCCCTATGAACAATTACCAAGAGCGCATCCTCGACTACGCAGTCACCGCCTTTGAGCAGCGCGGCGTGAAAGCCGTGACGATGGACGACATCGCCCACCATCTGCAAATCTCCAAGCGCACGCTCTACCAGACCTATGCCAACAAGGAGGCACTGCTGCTGGCGTGTGTGCAGCGACAACACGCCGTCATGCACGAGCGCGTCACGCAACTCATCGATGAGGGCAAGAACGTGGTGGAGATACTGCTCTCGGAGTGTCACATCCGCCTGAAAGCGACTCACGATGTCTCGCACAGTTTTCTGCGCGAACTGCGCCACTACCCCCGCGTGATGGCGTATCTGGGTCAGCACGAGCGCGACAACACCGACACGGTGGTGGCCTTCTTGCAGCGCGGCGTGGCGCAAGGGCTCTTCCTCCCGGGGCTCAACTTCCGCCTCATCTTCTCCATGATGCAGCGTCACATGGAGTTTGTCGCCCACAGCGACGATTACAGCGATGTGCCGCTGCGCGATAGTTTCCTCAACTTCGTGATGGTGTATTTCCGCGGTTGCGCCACGGAGAAAGGCATCGCGCTCATCGACGATTTCTTGAAGCGCGAAAGCGAGAACGACCAGTAAAGCGCACAAATTGGGCAGAAAAGCAAAAAAAACTGCGGAAACATTTGGCTGTGTCCGAAGAAAGCCGTAACTTTGCACCCGCAAACGAGGAAAAGCACAACGCTTTCTCCGAAGATTGCCAACCAATCGGGGTGTAGCTCAGTAGGTTTAGAGTACGCGTCTGGGGGGCGTGTGGTCGCTGGTTCGAGTCCAGTCACCCCGACTGAGAAGCAAGGCTGATAGTCACTGACTGTCAGCCTTTTTCGTAGCCATACGGCCAGCGGTAGCACGCTGGCGTAAAGGCACACAATGCTATCTGCCCAGAGCGTGCGCACGCTGTGGGCAGATAGTTTTTCGCGTCTGCACAGATAGTTTTCCTCATCCGAGCAGACCGTTTTTCGGGTCTTGGCAGACCCCTTTTACTACGATTGTTTGGCCGTTTTAGCCGACTGCGTAGCACGGCGCAGGTACCGCTCACGCGCTGCCTTGATGGCCGCCACACAGGTCTCGGCATCTGCACCACGCGCCGCAGCATAGGCCACACCGAGCGCATCGAAAAAGGCCTCATCACCCTGCAAACGCGCGAAGTTGCTACACCCCTTGCGCACACTGACAGGACGGCCACACGACATGGAGGTGGTGTCGATGAGGGCGAAGACGATGCGATTGTTCACACGGTCGAAGAGAATGTTGGTCGAAGAGAAGTTGCGGTGCAGGAAACCCTGCTCGTGCACCTTGGCGGAGAAACTGGCGAAACGCGCTATCACCTCCTGCTGATCATCATCTGACAGCGACGGCAGGTCGGCCATCGTGTAGCGATAGGTAGATTGCAAGGCAACGAAATAAGTGGCAGAGTTGAAAAGCCCCTTGCTGACCTTGACAAAGGCCACAGGCTCGGGGCTCATAATGCCACGCTCACGCATCTGCAACGGACGCACGTATGCACGCTTGGCCTGCGGACTGCGGAAGAAACGCCAAGACATGCGCGTGATGGCTCCGGGCGAAGCATAGCGCTTGACCCAGAGCGTCAAGCCCGCCACTTGCAGGGTGCGCACGACATCACGGCCACGGTAGATCTCGTGACCCTCGTGGTCAAAGTGGTGCTCAATGTCCGTGAGATAACTGCGGAGATGCTTGTACTTGGGATTGAGGATGATACGCATAGGGCTCGGTGTAGAGGTGAAACGGCGCGCTGAAACGGCAAAGCCATAGTCGGCTCGCCGCAAAAATACACATTTCTGCGCACACGACCAAGCAAGCGACACAAAAACTGCACTTTTCGCCACCCGCCGACACGAGCGAAGCCAAGGGCAAGACCCTTGGCTTCGTCGGCAGGAAAGCGGCTACAAGCGCACGATGTGCTTGGTCTGCATGCGGCCGTCGGCCGTGGCTACCTTGACGATGTAGATGCCTTGGATAAGGCTGCCACAGTCGATGTCGAGGCGGCCTGCGTCGGCCTGATAGGTGCCCACGAGCGCACCACCCGTGGTGTAGAGTTGCACGGTGAGGGCGGCCTCGCGGCTGTCGCGCACATGGAGGCGGCTGCTGACGCGCGTGGGATAGATACGCACACCGTCGGCCACAGCACTGCTGCTGATGCCTTCGTCGGTCGTGACGCTGATGATGAAGGGGGCTTCGGGCGTGCCGTAGTGCTCGTCGGCGTAGTAGTAGCACGGCTCGCTGGTGGCGGCGACATACTCGCTGATGCCGTCATAGACGCGGAAGGTGAGCGGCTCCGTCTGCTCGCCGGGGATGGTGAGGAAGTAATAGCCGCCGTCGCTCCACGCTGCCTCGCGGCACTCATCGCCAGCGAAGACACCAACCTCGACATCGTCGCGCAGCGTGCCGTCCATCATGACTTGCGCCAGCATGGTCATGTTGCCGGGATACTTGGTGTAGGAGACGGGGAGGAAGTGGTAGTCCTCGGGCTCTGGCATAGCGGCCACTGGCGGGAGCAGCAGACGGTTGTCGCTACGCTCTACGGTGGGATAGCAGAAGGTGCGCGACGTGCTGCTCACGGACTTGTACATATAGCCCAAGCCCGGCTGCAACTGCGTGAGCGGACCATCCCAGTCTTCGTTGTAGATAGCGAAGGCGTGCTGCCCCTTGATGATGTCGCCATTGAGGGGTTGGAGGTCGGCGAAGGCGCGCATGAGGGAGTTGTTTTCGTAGTAGTTGAAGCCAATCCAGTTCCAGCCCGGCTCTATGGTCAGCGGCTCTTGCTGCGGGTTGATGCCCTCACCCACGATGTCGAGATGCGTCGGCTGATTGACACGCACATATACATCTGGCCGACTGCGGCATCAAGGTGGGAAGTGAGGCGGCCATTGATGGTCAGGTCGAAGTCATTTGCGCCCTTAATCTGCGTAACGGACGTGGCCACTGGCGCGAAGACATCGCACATCTTCTGCACACCGGGCTTGACGAAGAGCGAGATCCACGACCACTCGCTCTCGAGGTTGAGGGTCTGCTCCTGCTTGTGGGTCGTGCTGAATATCACGGGCTTGGTGTAAGAGCCATAGAAGGCATTGGGGACGAAGACGATGGCGGTATCGACTTCAAGGACGGGATAGATGGCACCGGTGCGGGCATCCCAGAACTTGAAGGTGATGGGGTCTTGCGCATTCGCCTTGGCATCGCCATAGACGGTGAGTTCGACGAGGTAAGTGTCGTAGCGGCGGTTGTAGGTGGGATGAGCTATACCGACTATCTTGTCCTTGCAGACGGCCACAAGTTGTGAGGTGGAGTTGTCGTTCACGATGCCATCGACCTTCACCTTGCCCACGACATTCATATTGGCGTTGTAGGCCGAGGGGTCGAACGCCCAGTTGGGCTGGTCTTGATAGACATGGAGTTGCACGCCCAACGGATAGACGATGCCATCGCTGTCGTAGAGGTAGAGGGCCTCGGTGACACTGCTGCTGGGGATGGGGGCTTTCACGTTGAGCGTGAGCGTGGCCGTGCCCAAGGGCGAGAGGCGACCAGAGGTCTCCGACACTTCGAGCCAAGAGGGGATGTCGCGGAGGCTCCAAGCCACGGTCTGCGCCGTCATGTTGCGGAACGTCACATTCTCGAAGCCCGAAGACTGGTCGCTATATACGAAGAGGTCGGCCTTGTCGGTGGTCCACTCCATGGCGCGGGCATCGACATAGAAGTCCCAGTTGGCCGTCGTCATGGCATTGTCGTTGAGATCGGTGATGTCGCGCAGCGTGACGCTGACATTGTTGCCATGCAGACGCGACAAGTCGTCGGAGAGGCTCAGCAGCACGCTCTTGTCGGAGGTGCTGAAATCGAAGTCGAGCACCGCCTCTTCGGGCGTGGGCTTCAAGCCCGCTGCCATCTCGGCCTCGCCATAGCCGCTACCCGTAGGCGCAGCAGCGTGGAGGCGGCTCATGTCGTCCGTCGTAAACGAGGTGATGCCCGTGCGCGTCTGCTCAAAGGGATAGTAGGCCACCAGACCTTCGGCACTCAACGTATCGGCACGCTCCGTGCGGTGCTGCGCGATATATTTGGCCGACAGGCTGCCACGCCATACGCGCAACTCGTCGATGTCGCCCTCGAAGTGGCGCGAATAAATCGTGCGACCCGAATCGGCAAGTTCGGCGTACGCACCCACCACGAGGCGAGCAGCGGCAAGCGGCGGCATATTGGCAGAGAGCAAGGTGGCCTTCTCCTGCCCATCGACATAGACATAGGTGCTACCGCTACGGTGCATATTGAAGGCAAAGTGGTGCCACTGGTCGTCGAGCAACTTGCAGTCGGCAAGCGGCTGACGCTGACCACGGGTGATGAGGGTCAGCACGCCCTGCTCATCGGTGTCGAGAGAGAACTTGTCGTTGCCCCAAGAGAGGAGCGTGACATCGCGTTGCGGCGCGCCACGCAGCCACATCTCGACGGCATAGTCGTCGTAGTCGCCGATGCCAGCCTCGACCATATCGACAGCAAACGCGCCCGTACCGTCCAAGTGCATGGCCTTGCCCGGCGTGTTGGTGTACCAGTTGATGTAGGGCGACTTGATGTCATAGCCGTGGATGGCTTCGCTGGCCGTGTTGCCATAGCCCTCGTCCATAGGCCAGTAGCCCACGAGACCCGGCGTAAACTTCGACTTGGTAGTGTGCATCTGGCTTTGGCTCTCCTCCATCGTGCGTGCCGTGTTCCAGAACGCGAGTTCGTGCATCGCGCCTTTGAGGTTGGCACCGACACGGAGCGGGCCATTGGCGTCGTAGTGCTCCACAGGCTGATTGACGAAGAGCTGCTTCGTGCCTGCGTCGGTGGCTATCTGGGCATTGAAATAGCAGGGAGCGTCGCCCTCGCCATTGACATAGTTGCAGGAGAGATACGACCACCGCTCCCAGTCTATCGTCTGCTCGGAAGCGAGATACAGACCGGGTGCACGGAGGATGAGATGACCAGCCGCATCGACATTGATGGCAAAGCCGTTCTCGGGAATACCGTGGCTGAATATGGTGGCCTCCTTGTCGGGACGCACGAGATAGCACCAGCACTCACCCGTGAAGTCGTGGTTGTGGAGCGAGAAACTGGCCTCCGTCTCGGGCGACTCCTCGGTGCCCGTAAACTGCATCGCCGTAGCGTGATCGACAGGCGCACCATTGAGACGGCCGCGCACGATGATGTTGTCCTTCGTGACCTTACCTTGGGCGATGGCTTCACTAAACGGCATCTCGATGAGGTCGTTGCGGCCGATGACGAAGTCCTTGGGCGAGGGATGGCCCAAGACTGCCGGGCGCGTCATGTCCTTGACGACGGCGATAGGCTCGGACTCACACACCACCTCTTTGTCGCCCACGATGGCCACGGTGCGTGCGAAGACCTTATAGTTGCCGTCGGGGAAGAAGATGACATTGGACATATCAAGGTCGTAGGAGAAGTCGTTGCCCGGGGGCACGGTGTCGAGTTGCTCCGCAGAGCCGTTGATAGCCCACTCTTTGATGAGTTCGGGCTCATTGCTGTTCTCGTACTTGCAGTAGAGCCGCACGCGCTTGAAACTGGTAAAGTTGCGGCTGTAATCCTTAAACTTGACCGCCAACTTGCCCGCACTGCCGATATTGACAGCCTGCTGCGAGGTGGTCAGCGTGATGGGCGAACTCGTCGGGAGATACTCGGCCGTTATCTCCTTCACGTCGGCCAACCTGCCGACAGGCGAGAGTGCGTCGATCTGCCCTGTGGACGAGAGAGAGACTTGCAGGTGAAGCGTCTGCTCCGAAAGGTCGGTCTGGCGCAGCGTGATGTAGCGCACGTCTTCGCCCTTTGGCGGGATGCTGATGTCCATACCCTTAAACTGGTAGCCGTCCATAGAGACATCAGCCTTATTGACATTGGACTTGGCAGCATAATTGAAGGTATATTTCACCGTGTCGTTGGACTCGGAGAGATTGCGCAGGCGGCACTCAAAGACAGCATCGCTGCCCGGTGCCAAGCCCGTGAGATGCGGGTTGGTGATGACCAACTCGGGCTTCTCCATCTGCATCGTGGCAAACATGATGGTCGTGCCCGGCTCGTAGAAGAGCGTCTTCTTCTCACCCTCATAGGGGTCGTGCGTCACACCGGCGCGCGTCACAAAGATGGGACTGCCGACATACGGCGTGATGCGTTGGCCTTCGCTGGGATGGTTCGTTTCCTTCTTCTTAATGAGGTTGTACACATCCACCGACAGTCGGTCGCGATTGTTGGGCTTTATCGTATAGCTAAACTTCTTGGTATCGGTGTCGGTCTTGACGATTTCCGTTATCGTCGATGAATTGACGGTAGTACCAGCTGTTTGCACCCAACCCACACGGTTCCAACAGAAGCCAGACTTGAAATCAAGCGTGAAATATCCTTCCGAGCCATCTTCGGACGAGGTGTCGCTCTTGGAATAAGCCACCTCTTGCGAGCCAGTATAGGTTGTTCCCGTGCCAATAGAGATGTTGGTCGGGATGCAGTCGGGGCTGTTTATGGCTTCGACCTTGGCTTTCTCGTTCTGCCTGATGGCATCTTGCCAGTGATAGATAGACTCAGCATAGTTGTGCACTTGGTTGGGGAAGACTGCTTCTTCGGGCGCATCGGCTGGGACTATCATCTTGAAACTCGGGCCTTCGTTGGGATCTTCGCTGGCCGCGTCACCCCATATATCCTTATCGGTATTGCGAGAGCCATAGCCCTTGTCGCCCTCTCGGAGCGACGTGACATAGAGCGGCTCGCCAGAGACTTCACGATGGTAGCCTGTGCCCGGCTTGTAGTCGGCATCATAGGTCAGCAGCGACTTGATTGCCTCGTCCAGTTGTGGGATGACACGATGCAGGATTTCGTATTGCGAATAGGCGAATGTAGTGGCAAACTCGGAGCCAAAGCCTATCTTCTCCTGCACATCTATGACAGGCTGGCCATCGTCATTGAGGTAGAGGCCGACGCTACGCATCTTGCCATAGACAGTGTTGTTGCTTGTGCCGAAATAGACATCGGCATCGGGGCCATCGTAACCCTTGTCGTTGGAAGTACTGATGGCCGTTGTCGTGGTTAGCGTGTAGGACGAGCCGTTACCAGACTTCCATACATGAGCACCGCCTTCGGTAACATGTACTTCCGACTTGGCCTGCTTAGAGTCAAGCATCAATAGGCCATAACCAAAAGCAGTAGCGACATCTGGACCTACGTAGATGTCTTCCGCACCGCGTCCGCCCCATTTGGTGGTCGTGTTGGTATTGCGCTTGACATTGAACGTCGTGCCCTCGGAGAGCGTAGTGCTGGAACCTGCGCCCGGCGGATCGCGGAGCACCATAAGCGGGATAGTGGGGCCATCGGTCAAGAAGTTATTGCCCGTAGGCAAGCCTCCGAAGACGATGACATTGAACTGCCCATTCTGGTCCCACTCCGTCGTGAAGTCACCACTCTTGACCGTCATCGTCAGCCCACGGGTATAGGGCTTAACGATGTTGGGGTAGCCCACCACGAAACGATAGCGCACGTTGCCCAGCGAGTCGAGTTGCATATCTTCGGCGAAGATTTCATCCGTCAAGCCGCCCGTTTCCTTCAATACGAGTTGCTGGCCACAGAACTCATTGACAACATTGACGGTCGCGCCGACCAACGGGTCTTCGTAGAGCACTGGCTCTCCCGAGTCGTGGTTGAAGTAACGCTCCGAAGCGTGTATCTCAAACTCGTATTCCGAGCCGATGCGGAAGATGGGATAGCCGTAGGTGTAGTCCACCTTGCCGTCATCGCTGACTTCATAGAGGTGGACGGTCGTCACGTCACCCGTCAAATCGTTGGCCACATCGTATTCCGGCTCACCGAATGCGCCGTCAGCGTTGGTCACATCTTGCATCGTGATGGTCGCATCGGCCTGATACATGCGCTTGTAGGAGGTCACATAACGGATGGTGCGTATCTCATCGCCTATGTCGAGAGAGTCGGCTTGCACGGTGCCCACACTGGTTGCATCAAGATGGGGGTTATCGACAAACTCGATGCCATCGTGCGGATGGAGCAGCTGGACGCTCTCCACCTTGTATTCGCACGGCGGGAGCATGGCGACGAACTCGCCAGTGATGGAGTCGGTGACGATGCGCAGTTTGCGCGTCGCTTCGGCACTGCCAGCACCCACGGCGGCGGTGGAGTGCGTATAGTGTTGGTTTTCTTCGGGTATGGCGAAGGTGCGCGGCGTAGTAGCATCGAAGGCGGTGCCAAACTCGTCGCGGGTGACATTGAGCTTGTAGTTGCCGACCGACAACACGAGTTCGGCCACACCGATGTTGTTGATGCTGGCGCCACAACCTACGATGAGCGAGTCTTGCTTCTCACCGCCACAGACGCGGCCCACGACGGGCACAAGGGTCTGGTCGTAGAAGTGCAGTCCCGACAAGGCTTGGTCGAAATAGTGCTTTTCGACGATGGTGGAGTCCACTTGTGCCGGCCAGTAGCCGTTGCCCGAGAAGGTGTGGTAGTCCTTGCGCACCTCGATGAAGTGCTCACCTATGGGTACGTCGATGTCGAAGTTACCGTCGGCGTCGGTCTGCAACAGTTTACCGTCGCGGCTACACGGCTGCCCATCGACATAGAGGTTAGCCT